>NZ_JBEAAM010000021.1:0-66459 GCF_040066175.1 Fontimonas sp. SYSU GA230001 | reverse complement strand
AGTTGTTCCTTTCCATCAGCAAAGCCCAGCGTCCCGCCGCCTGACAGCCCCTCACTCAGACCCACCCTTCAGGCTCATCTCTGGATTGGAAAGGACTGCGCGCCGCGGCGGTGGAGCAGGCGCAGTAGAATCCCCGCATCGCCGCTCCAGCGCGCACGTCGAGAATCAGGAGTCCGATGAGCCATCCCGCCGCACCGGCGTCGAAGTCTGGCCGCGCACCGTGCTGCGTGATCGTCGGTGCCGGGCCCGGCATCGGCCAGGCGGTCGCGCTGGCCTTCGCGCGCGAGGGTCACGACATCGCGCTGCTGGCGCGGCGGCCGGAGCGGCTGTCCGGTTCCTGTGACGAGATCCGCCTGAAGACCGGACGCCAGGCGCGCGCCTACGCCGCGGACGCCGGCGATGCCGATGCGCTGATCTGCGGACTCGACGCCGCGCATGCCGATTTCGGCGACTGCGACGCGCTGGTTTACAACGTCGCCACCCACGAGCGCGGGCGCCCGCTGCAGGTCAGCGCCGATCAGCTGATCAGCGACTTCCGCATCAACGTCGTCGGCGCGCTGCTGGCGGCGCGTGCGGTGGCGCCGGCGATGGTCGCGCGCCGGCAGGGGACGATCCTGTTCACCGGCGGCGGCTTCGCCTACGAACCGTCTGCGGACTATGCCTCGCTGTCGATGGACAAGGCGGCGCTGCGCTCGCTGACCTACACGCTGGCCCAGGAGCTGGGCGCACATGGCGTGCACGTGGCGACGGTGACCGTACACGGCTTCGTGCAGCACGGCACGCGCTTCGATCCGAGCCGCATCGCCGGGGCGTTCGTCGCGCTGCACCGCCAGCCGAAGGGGCACTTCGACATCGAGACGGTGTACAAATAGTTTCCAGTGGCGGGTGGCCGGTTGCCAGAATGAAGCCGGCGCCGTGACTGGAAACCGGGGGCACGAAACCGGAAACTGCACCTGTGAACGCCTTCCCGTTTGTCCGCAACGTCTCCGCCCTGCGCGATGGCCGCTTCGACGTGCTGGTCATCGGCGGCGGCATCTACGGTGCGTGGACCGCCTATGACGCCGCCAGCCGCGGCCTGTCGGTCGCGCTGGTCGAGAAGAGCGACTGGGGCGCCGGGACGTCCTCGGCGTCGAGCAAGCTGATCCATGGCGGCCTGCGCTATCTGGAGCATTACGAGTTCGCGCTGGTGCGCCATGCGCTCAAGGAGCGGCGCACGCTGTACCGCATCGCGCCGCACCTGGTGCGCCCGCTCAACTTCGTGCTGCCGATGTGGAAGGGACCGCGCGCGCATCCGCTGATGGTCTCGGCCGGCCTGACGCTGTACGACCTGCTGGCGATCGGCAGTCACCCGGTGCCGCGCCACAAGCATCATCGTGCACGCGAGCTGCTGGCGCGCTATCCCTTCGTCGATCCTGAGCGCCTGCTCGGCGGCTTCCGTTACGGTGACTGCCAGGAGGACGATGCGCGCATGACGCTGGTCGTCGCCGCATCCGCGCAGGCCAGCGGCGCCGTCTGCGCCAACCGCGTCGCTGCCGAAGCCCTGGTCGAGGACGGCGGCCGTGTCGCCGGCGCGCGCCTCAAGGACCTGCACACGGGTGAGACTTTCGAGGTGAAGGCCGGAGTCGTCGTCAACGCCGCCGGTCCCTGGGCGCCGTTCCTGCTCGGCGAGCGGGCGCCCAGGGTCAAGCTGATCAAGGGCACGCATCTGATCCTGCCGGCGATCGCCGGCTGCAACGAAGCCTTCCTGCTGACCGCGGACGACGGCCGCGTGTTCTTCGTGATTCCGTGGTACGGGCGCACGCTGGTCGGCACCACCGAGCAGGAGGTGAAGCATCCATCCGAGGGTGTGCCCACCGACGAGGAGACGCGCTACCTGCTGGCCGGTGTGCGCCGCGGCCTGCCGGGCCTGGGCTGGACCGAGAGCGACGTGGTCGGCCGCTTCGCCGGCGTGCGCATGCTGCAGGCCGAGCAGTCCGAGTCGCTGTCGGCGGTCACGCGCGAGTTCGAGGTGCTGCAGCCGCGGCCCGGTCTGGTGATGCACGTCGGCGGCAAGTACACGACCTCGCGCAGCGACAGCACCGAGATCGTGGACACGGTCTGCCGCGTGCTCGGCCGCCGGCCGGCGCGGTCGGTGACCCACGAGCGGCGCCTGCCGGGCGCACCGGACGGCGAGTTCGAGCACTGGCAGTCGCAGGCGATCGGCCAGCTCGCCGCGGCCGGCGTCGATCAGGAGGCGGCGCGCTGGCTGTCGATGCGGCACGGCACCGGCATCGCGGCGATTCTCGCGCTGATCCGCGAGCGGCCCGCGCTGGCCGCGCGCATCGACACGCAGGCACCCTTCGTGCTCGCCGAAGCCGTCCACGCGGTGCGTGCCGAGATGGCCGCGAGTCTCGACGACGTCGCGCGCCGGCGTATGCCGCTGTCGCTGCTGGTCGCCGGCGATGGCTGGCGCGCGCGTCTGGCGGCCGTGCTCGAATCCGAGCCCGGGTTCCGCGCCGGCTGATGCTGCGCCGCCGCAATCCGATGAACGGTAGTGCTGCGCCCGCCGATCGCGGCAAACACTGATACGCATGGCCGCCGATTGGCGAGATACTCGGCGATCAGGTCCCCGGGCAGCGTCTCGACGGGGAGGATCCGAATAAGCGGGGGGCTCCGGCCTTCTGCGCGAAAAGAGGAGAGGCGTGATGACGGTACTCAGATTGGCGCCGGTGCTCGTGCTGGCGCTTGTCTTGTCGGCCTGCGGCAAGGCCGACAACGGCGACGGTGGGCTCGCGGAATCGCCGAGCAAGCTGATTTCCCTGTTCGACCCGGTGGCCGCCAGCGCGGTGATCCCGTTCCCCAACGACGGCTTGTTCACCGGCACGACCGACGGCACGCTCAACATTCCCAATCCGTCGAACGCGCCCTTCGTCACCGCGGCGAACCAGCTCGACGGCTTCTCGACGGTGGCTTCGATCTTCACGGACCTGATCGGCCGCGTCGATCTGGCCTCGGCCAACGCCGCGCCGCTGAACCAGCGCGCACTGTGGATCATCAACACGCGCGCGGCAGCGCTCGGACAGAACCCGCTGCTCACGCCGGGAATCGACTACCGCGTGCAGTTCTCGACCGCGATCGATCCGGTGACGCAACGGCCGCTGAGCGACCTGCGTTCGCGGCTGCTGATCGAGCCGCTCAAGCCGCTCGATCCGGCGACGACCTATCTGGTCGTCGTCACGCGCGCGCTGCGTTCGGACGAGGGCATCGCCGCCGAGCCGGCCGACCTGTTCAGCGCGGTGCTGTCCGACCGTTCGGTGAACGCGCAGCTGGTCGATCGCAGCCTGCCGTGGCAACCGACGCTGGCGCTGCTGACGCCGGCACGCCAGGAGTCCTTGGAGGGCATCCGCCAGCTCTACCAGACGCGCATCCTGCCGGTGCTCGCGCAGATCGGCGGCGCGCTGTCGCAGCAGACCGGGGTGGAGATCGACTTCGGCGCGGACAACCTGGTGATCGCCTGGCCGTTCACGACCCAGGGCATTTCCACGACGCTGAAGCGCCTGCAGGCCAACGTGCAGCCGAGCGCGCTGACGCTCGTAGCGACCGGACTGACCACGCAGGACGTGATCCCGCAGCTGCCGCCGGTCGCGGACGTGTACGTCGGCAGCATCCAGCTGCCGTACTACCTCGCCGATGCGACGCCGACCGCCGAGGACGGCAACGAGGACTTCCTCATCGGTGGGGCGCCGGACAATCCGCTGAACAGCTTCTGGCGCGCCGATCCCGAAGTGGTCTCGGAGGGCAATGCACCGGCCGGTGCGCCCTGCGGTGCGCTGCAGCCGAGCGTCAGCACCACGCGCTGCTTCCCGCAGCCGCGTCCGCGTGCCGCGCAGCGCGTGCCGGTGATCGCGACGATCCCCAATGCCAACAGCGGCCGTACCCAGCCCAATGACGGCTGGCCGGTCGTGATCTTCCAGCACGGCATCACCGGCAACCGTTCGCAGATGCTGGCGATCGCGCCGGCGCTCGCCGCGGCGGGCTTCGCGGTGGTCGCCATCGACCTGCCGCTGCACGGCCTGCCGCCGGACAACGCACTGCGCGCGGCGACGGACGGTTTCCCCGCGCCGCTGCGCCCGACCGAGCGCACCTTCGATCTCGACCTCGTGGACAACGCGACCGGCGCGCCGCCGGCCGACGGCGTCGCCGATCCGTCGGGCACGCACTTCATCAATCTGTCCAGCCTGCTGACCAGCCGCGACAACGTGCGCCAGGCCGAGGCCGACCTGATCACGCTGACCGCCTCGGTCGGCGGCGCCACCATCCTCGGCGGCAACCTGCAGCCGAACGGATCGCAGTTCCGCGGTGCCGGCGTGCGCTACGTGGGCCACTCGCTGGGCGGCATCGTCACCAGCACCTTCCTGGGCGTGCAGCCGGGATCGAGCGCGGCGGTGCTGGCGATGCCGGGCGGCGGCATCGCGCGGCTGCTCGACGGCTCGGCAGCCTTCGGACCGCGCATCGCCGCGGGGCTCGCGGCGGCCAGTGGCGGCAGCATCCGCGAGGGCAACGACACCTACGAAACCTTCCTGCGCTTCGCGCAGACCGTCATCGACGACGCCGACCCGGTCAACTACGCCGGTGCGGCCACCGCCAGCCGAGCGGTCCTGATGTTCGAGGTGCGCGGCGACGCGGTCGTGCCCAACTGCACCGTGGCCGGGGACGCGAACTGCACGGCGATCGACACGATCCCGATCTCCGGCTATCTCTCCGGCACCGATCCGCTCGCACGCGTGATGGGGCTGGGCTTCCTGCCCGGGCCAGGCCAGTTCGAAGGCTTCGACGTGCCGGTCGCCGCGCAGACGATCGTCGATGCCAATGGCATCGACGCGGTCGTGCGCTTCAACCAGGGTGATCACGGCTCGATCCTGAGTCCGGCGGCCAACCCGCTGGTGACCTGCGAGATGCAGCGGCAGGCGGCGGCCTTCCTGGCCAGCAACGGCACCCAGCTGCCGATCGGCACCTGCGGCGAATGAGGAGAGACGGGACAATGAACAAGAATCTCATCGCACTGACCGCCGCGGCTCTGGCCGCGGTCAGCGGCACGGCCGGCGCCATCGGCACCGAAATGGCAGGCATCGGCATCCGCCTCGACAACAAGCTGTCCGCCGGTGCCGCATGGCGCCTCGAATCGCGCGACGACAAGTTCGTCGGCATCGGCAACGGCGGTACTGCCAATTCGACCAACGGCGACGACGGCAACCTGGGTTTCGACAAGGGCGACATCGTCGCCGGAGCGTTCAAGATCACGTCCGATCTGACGATGGAGAAGGGCGGCTTCGGTGTGTTCGTGCGCGGCAGCTACCTGTTCAACGAGCGCGTTTACAACTTCGGCTTCTTCGACGAGAACAACTACTACACGCCGCCGGAGGGAGGTCCGGACATCGGTGTCGGCCTGCGGCCCGGAGTGTGTCCCACACTTCCGGCGCCCTCCAACACCTTGCCCTGTCCCTCGGAAGTGCCGATCTCCGTGCTGCGCGCACGCCGCAGCGAGGTCCAGGACCGGATCGGCAACGATGCCGATCTGCTCGATGCCTACGTCTTCGGTGCCTTCGACGCGGCTGGGCGGCAGTTCGCGTTCAAGATCGGGCGCCAGGTCATCAACTGGGGTGAGTCCACCTTCGTCCTGCACGGCATCAACAGCCTGTTGACCTTCGACCAGAACCAGCAGCGCGTCCCCGGTTTCGAGATCGAGGAGCTGCTGCGCCCGGTGGCGATGGCCTGGGTGTCCGCCGGCGTGATGGACGGCGTGTCGATCGAACTGTTCTACCAGCTCGAATGGCAGAAGACCGAGATCGACGCCGCCGGCACGTACTGGTCCACCAACGACTTCGCCGGCATCGGCGGACGCCGCGCCAACATCACCTTCGGCCTGCCGCCGGAGAACTACCCCGGATCCACGATCCCGCGCGCGCCGGACCGCGAGCCGGGCAACGACGGCCAGTACGGCGGACGTCTGAGCATGCTGATCCCGGCGCTCAACGACATGGACCTGTCGCTGTACGCGATGAACTACCACAGCCGCCTGCCGGTGGTCAGCGGCACGTCCAAGGCGAGCTTCGCGGCGCCGGCGAGTACGGGTACCTACTTCGTCGAATACCCCGAGGACATCCAGCTCTACGGCCTGTCGTTCAACACGGTCGTCGGCGATCTGTCGCTGCAGGGCGAGTACAGCTACAAGGTCGATCAGCCGCTGCAGATCGACGATGTCGAGGTGCTGCTGGCCGGCGTCGGTCTGCCGAGTCAGCTGACGCCACCGCCGGCGCCCGCCTTCGGCTCGGCGCTGGGCGGCAAGTACATCCAGGGCTGGCGCCGGCACGACGTCAGCCAGGCCGATCTGGGCCTGACCTACATCTTCGGGCCTTCGAGCTGGCTGCGCTGGGATCAGCTGACCGTGGTCAGCGAGATCGCCGGCGTGTACGTGCACGACCTGCCGCCGGAGAGCGAGTTGCGCTACGACGGCCCGGCGACCTATACGCCCGGCGACGCGTCGGTGGCGGCGCTGGTGTCGGCTGCGACGCTGCCGGTCTTCGGGCAGGGCGTGCCGCAGCAGACCGAGGGCTACGCGACGGCATTCTCGTGGGGTTACAAGGCGCTGGCGCGCGCGCAGTACAACAACATCCTCGGCCGCTTCCGCATCGAGCCGGCGCTGCGCTTCGACCACGACGTCAAGGGCGTGACGCCCCTGCCGATCTCCAACTTCATCCAGGAGCGCATGCAGATCCAGGCCAGCGTCGCGGCGTTCTACTTCCAGCAGTGGTCGGTCGAGACGGCCTACACGCGCTACTTCGGCGCCGGCCGCTACAACCTGCTGTCGGACCGCGACTTCATCGACCTGGTCGTGAAGTATTCCTTCTGAGCAGCGCCGTCGCGTCATGGAGAAGGGCCAGCGATGCTGGCCCTTCTCGTTGATCCCGCCGGGTGCTCAGGTCGCCTCGGCGCCGGGGGCGAGCCGGATCGGTTGCGGGTCGCCGAGGAAGCGGGGTGTCGTGCGCAGCAGGAACAGGTCGAGCACCGCCATCGCGCGCGCGAACACCTCGCGGGGGGGATGACGCAGTCCCTGGTCGCCGTCCGAGGTGGCGGGCGCGACGTAGGCGACGACCTTGAGCCCGAGCTTGCGGCCGATGAACACCGCGCGATAGCTGTGGTACTTCTGCGTCACGATGGTGAAGCGGTCCAGTCCGAATACCGCGTCGGCGCGGACGATCGAGTCGAAGGTGCGGTAGCCGGCGAAGTCCATCGTGATGGCCTTTTCCGGAACGCCGGCCTGGACCAGTTCCTGGTACATCTTGCGCGGCTCGTTGTAGGTCGAGTCCGGATTCGCGCCGCTGACGATCAGGTGCCGAACTTTGCCGTTCCGGTACAGCTCCGCGGCCGCAGCGATGCGGCCGCGGAATTCCGGACTGGGCCTACCGCTTTCGAGATACTTGCTCGTGCCGAGTACGACGCCGACCTCGTTGTCCGGCAGCAGCGCCCAGTTGCGGAACACGTAGGCGTCGGTGCTGTTGATCACCCAGCGGTTGCTCAGCAGCACGAACAGCACGACGGCGCCGGCGGCGAGCGCCGACCAGCGCTTGAGCCTCCTGCGCGTCGAGGGTTTCAAGCCGCGAGGCTCCACAGCAGATAGGCGAACAGCGCGACCTGGATCGAGTAGAAGGTGGCGCGGATCAGCACCAGCCAGTGCGAGGTGCCGATCAGGTGGGTGACGCTCTGGCCGATGCGCGCGTACAGCACCCAGGCCGCGACTGCATCGACGACCGGACTCTTGCCGATCGCTGGCGCCACCAGAACGATCACCGCGAAGATCGGCAGGTTTTCGAGGCAGTTCAGGTGTGCGTGTTCGGCGCGCTTGACGAAGCCCGGCACCTCGGCGGCGGCACCGCGCGTCCAGCTGTTCGCCGGCCTGCCGCGCAGCACCTCGGCGACACGCCAGGTCACGGCCAGCGCCACCAGTGCGAGCGTCCACGCGGCGAAGCCGAGCAAGGCCATCATTCCAGTCATGTGCAAATCCCCCAGCTGTGATTGCCCGTAGCGGGCGGTGATGAATCAGTGTGTCAGACGGCGCATCGCCTGTTCGAGCCCTTTGAGCGTCAGCGAGAACATGCGTTCCTTGCCGAGCAGCTCGTTGGTGACCTGGATCGACGGCGTGTACTCCCAGTGCGACTCGGGTTCCGGATTGAGCCAGACCAGGCGCGGATAGACGTCCATCACGCGCTTGAACCAGACCGCGCCGGCCTCCTCGTTCCAGTGCTCGACGCTGCCGCCGGGATGCACGATCTCGTAGGGGCTCATCGTTGCGTCGCCGACGAAGATCACCTTGTAGTCCGGCGTGTACTTGTGAAGGATGTCGAATACCGGGATCTTCTCGGAATGCCGGCGCGCATTGTCCTTCCACACCGCTTCGTACAGGAAATTGTGGAAGTAGAAATACTCGAGATGCTTGAACTCGGTCTTGCAGGCCGAGAACAGTTCCTCGCAGACGCGCACGTGCGGGTCCATCGAGCCGCCGACGTCGAGGAACAGCAACACCTTCACCGCGTTGTGGCGCTCGGGAACCATCTTGATGTCGAGATAGCCGGCGTTGCGGGCGGTGGAGCTGATGGTGTCGTCGAGATCGAGCACGTCCGGGGCGCCTTCGCGCGCGAAGCGGCGCAACCGGCGCAGCGCCAGCTTGATGTTGCGCGTGCCCAGTTCGATGCTGTCGTCGAGATTGCGGTATTCGCGCTTCTCCCAGACCTTGACCGCGGACTTCTGTCCGCCGGGCCCGCCGATGCGGATGCCTTCCGGGTTGTAGCCGCCGTGTCCGAACGGCGAGGTGCCGCCGGTGCCGATCCACTTGCTGCCGCCCTGGTGGCGCTCCTTCTGTTCTTCGAGGCGCTGCCTGAGTGTTTCCATGAGTTTGTCGAGCCCGCCGAGCGCTTGGATCTTCGCCTTCTCCTCGTCGGTGAAGTGACGATCGGTCATCTTGCGCAGCCACTCCTCGGGGATCTCCCCGAACAGTTCGCCGGTGACGGCCTCGACGCCCTTGAAGTAGGCGGCAAAGGCGCGGTCGAAGCGGTCGAACTGCGTCTCGTCCTTGACCAGCGCCGAGCGCGACAGGTGGTAGAAGTCTTCGAGCGAGAAGATCGCGACGTGCCGGGACAGGGCCTCCAGCAGCATCAGAAATTCGCTCAAGGACGGTTTCAGCCCGGCGGCGCGCAACGTGAAGAAGAAGGTGAACAGCACGGTCCGGCAGCGGTCGAGGTTTGTGGCATTGTATGCGCATCCTGCGCAAGCCGGGACCATCCGTGGTCCCGACTATCAATGCACGATCACGCTCATCCCGATGAGTATTCACGAGCAGCTGCGCGCTGCGGAACAGCACCTTTCGCAGATCGATCCGGTCATCGGAGCGGTGATCGCCCGTCATGGACCCTGCACCCTGGCGGCGCGCAGGCGCGAACCCTTCCAGGTGCTGTGCGCGTCGATCATCAGCCAGCAGATCTCCAGCCGTGCGGCGGACGCGATCCAGGCGCGCGTGGCCGCCGCCTTCGGCGCAAAGGGCAGGATCGTCGATGCGCGGCTGGCCGGTGCGGATCTCGATGCGCTGCGCGCCTGCGGGCTGTCGCGGAGCAAGGCGAAATGGCTGCAGCACCTGGGCGCCGCGCACAGCGCCGGCGCACTCGACTTCACGCGGCTCCGGCGCATGGATGACGAGGCCGCCATCGAAGTGCTGGACGCGCTGCCCGGCATCGGCCGCTGGACCGCGGAGATGTTCCTGATCTTCGCCTTGCACCGGCTCGACATCTTCGCGATGGACGACGTCGGCCTGCGTCGCGGCGTCAGCCTGCTCTACGGCAAGGGTCGTGCGCTGTCCGACCGCCGCACGCTGCAGATCGTCAGGCCGTGGGCGCCGTACCGGTCCGTCGCGAGCTGGTATCTGTGGCGGGTCGCGGACCCCTTTACCGAGACCTGGGCGTAAGGAGCGCGCTACGCCGAAGCCACCGCCCGTACCTTCGCCAGCGGTGTGACCTTGGGCGAGGTCTGGTTGAGGTGGTCGAGCTGCACCCAGCGCACGATCTGCAGGCGGCCGTTCATATCCTCGGTCAACGCGGTGCAGGATTCGACCCAGTCGCCGCAGTTGTAGTACATGACGCCGCCGATGTCGCGCGCCTCGGCGTGATGGATGTGGCCGCAGACCACGCCGTCGAACTTGCGGCGCCGGCATTCGCGCGCCAGCGAGTCCTCGAAGGTCGAGACGATGTTCACCGCGGTCTTGACGTGCTGCTTGGCGAAGGCCGACAGCGACCAGTAGCCCAGTCCGAAGCGGGCCCGGATGCGGTTGAACAGCAGGCTGAAGCGCATCGTGCCTTCGTACAGCGCATCGCCGGCGAGCGCGATCCACCTGTGGTAGCGGGTGATCACGTCGAAGAAGTCGCCATGCGTCACCAGCAGGCGGCGGCCGTCGGCGGTCGTATGCACCGCCTCGTTGACCAGGCGGATGTTGCCGAGTTCGAGCCGGTAATCGACGAACTTGCGCAGGAACTCGTCGTGATTGCCGGTGACGTAGATCACCTCGGTTTCGCGCTTGGCCTTGGTCAGCACCTTGCGCACGACGTTGGTGTGTTCCTGCGGCCAGTACCAGCCGGAGCGCAGCTTCCAGCCATCGATGATGTCGCCGACCAGATAGAGGCGATCACAGGTGTGCTGCTTGAGGAAGTCCACCAGGTGCTCGGCCTTGCAGCCGGCCGTGCCCAGGTGCACGTCGGAGATCCAGATCGTCCGGTAGTGCGTCTTGCCCGCGTCCCTGGGACGGCGCCGGGAGACTTTGCGTCCGCCGGCATCCGGTGCGAGTCGGTGCGCCTGTTTCATGGCGCGCAGGATGGCGCGCGGGCGTGAGCGGCGTGTGACAGGCGCTTGAAGGTTCGGTGACGGCCGGGCGTGGTCATCCACGCCGCCAGGCATGGTATTTCTCGACCCAGCGCAGCAGGCGCTCCGGCTTGTGCGCCTGCTTCCACAGGCCGGCGGCGTACTTGTTGGCTTCGGCGAGCGTCGGGTAGATGTGGATCGTGCCGAGGATCTTGTTGAGGCCGATGCCGTGGCGCATCGCCAGCACGTACTCGGCGATCAGGTCGCCGGCGTGCTCGCCCAGGATGGTCACGCCGAGGATGCGGTCCTTGCCGGGCACGGTCAGCAGCTTGACGAAGCCCTGTGCCTCGCCGTCGGTGATCGCGCGGTCGAGTTCGCTGAGCGGATAGGTGACGACTTCGTAGGGGATATTCTGCGCCCGCGCGTCGGTCTCGTTGAGGCCCACGCGTGCGACCTCGGGGTCGGTGAAGGTCGCCCACGGGATCACCGAGTCGTCGAAGCGGAACCTGCCGCCGCGCAGCGCCAGCAGCGGGCCGAACAGGCTGTTGACCGCGGCGTACCAGGCCATGTGCGCCGCGGTGTGCGTGAACTGGTAGGCGCCGGCGACGTCGCCGCAGGCCCAGATGTTCGGGAAATTGGTCTGCAGGAATTCGTTGACCTCGACGGTACGGCCGGTCTTCACGCCCAGGGTTTCGAGGCCATAGCCCTTGAGGCGCGCCACGCGGCCGACCGCGACGAGGATCTGGTCGAAGGGGATGCGCAGCTCGCGCCCTCGCTGGTCGCAGACCAGACATTTCTCGCCGTGATCGACCGCGACCGACACTGCCCTGGTTTCGACGCAGACACGGATGCCTTCGGATTCGAAGCGTGCGCGCACTGCATCCGCGATCTCCGGGTCCTCGCGCACCAAGAGCCTCGGCAGCATCTCGACCTGCGTGACCTGGCTGCCCAGGCGCGCGAAGGCCTGCGCCAGCTCGCAGCCGATCGGTCCACCGCCGAGCACGACCAGGCGGCGCGGCAGCTCACGCAATTCCCAGAGCGTGTCGGAGGTCAGGAAGCCGGTTTCTGCAAGGCCGGGGATCGCAGGCACGAGGGGTTCGGCGCCGGCGGCGATGACGATGTCGCGCGCGCTGAGCCTCCGGCCGTTGACTTCGACGGTCCAGGGATCGATCAGCCTCGCTTCCCCACGGATGCACTCGACGCCCAGGCCGGTATAGCGCTCGACCGAGTCGTGCGGCTCGATGTCCTTGACGACCCTGTGCACGCGTTCCATCACCTTGGCGAAGTTGACGCGGCCGCTGACCTCCTCGAAGCCGAATTCGGCCGCGCGGTCGAGATCGCGGGCGAGCCTGGCGGAGCGGATCAGCGCCTTCGATGGCACGCAGCCGGTGTTGAGGCAGTCGCCGCCCATGCGGTGCTTCTCGACCAGCGTGACCCTGGCCTTGACCGCGGCGGCGATGTAGGCGGTGACCAGACCCGCGGCACCGGCACCGATGACGATCAGGTTGCGGTCGAACCGCCTGGGCCGCGTGTACGGCGCATAGACCTTGCGTGCGCGCAGCGTGTCGGTGAGCTTGCGCGCGATCAGCGGAAAGAGCCCGAGCAGCACGAAGGCGCCGATCAGGCCCGGCGCGAGGATGCCCTTGAGCGAGCTCAGCTGCGCCAGCTGCGTGCCGGCATTCACGTACACCAGCGTGCCGGCGAGCATGCCCAGCTGTGACACCCAGTAGAAGGTCCAGACGCGGATGCGCGTCAGGCCCATCAGCAGGTTGATCAGGAAGAACGGAAACAGCGGCACCAGCCGCAGCGTGAACAGATAGAACGCGCCATCGCGGTCGATACCCGCATCGATCGCCCGCAGCGTGTCGGCGTAGCGCGCCTGGATCGCGTCGCGTGCAACGAAACGGGCGGCGAGCATCGCCAGCGTCGCGCCGAGGGTCGAGGCGAAGGACACGAGCACGAGGCCCCACGGCAGGCCGAAAATGGCGCCACCGGCCAGCGTCATCACCGTCGCACCGGGCAGCGACAGCGCGGTGACGGTCACATAGACGACGAAGTAGCCCAGGCTCAGCAGCAGCGGGTGTGCATCGCGGTAGGCGAGAATCGCGCCGCGCCGGGACTGCAGGTACTCCAGCGACAGGAACCGCCCCAGGTCGAAGGCGAAGTAGCCGACGATCGCGGCGGCAATCACGCACAGAAGCAGTGCCCGTTTCTTGTTCATGCTTTCCGCGCTCCAGACGAGCGGCGGCATTGTGCGCCGGAATGCGGCCGGAAAAGAAACGGGCCACCGTTGGGTGGCCCGAATCGCAGCGGGACTTCTTGCGGGTTGATGCGCTTCGGCTCAGCCGCCGGTCAGGCCGCAGAGCACCGAGAGCAGCGGCACGCTGGCGAGCGGGCAGCTGCCGCCGAGCGGCAGGCCGCCGAGCCCACCGCCGCCGAGCAGGCCGGTCAGCGTCGTGATCAGCGTGCCGACGACCGCGTCCAGCGGCGTGCCGGACAGCGGGCTGCCACCACTGCCGACGCCGCCGGAGGCGAGCGCGTCGATGATCGGGCCGAGGATGGCCGGCAGCACCTGGTTCTCGATCGGGTCGAGCACCGGTTCGGCCGCGCCTGCGAGCACGTCCGACAGCACCGGCGTCGTGACCTGGCCCAGCGCCGACGCCAGCGCGGCGGAGAACTGTGCCGCGGCGGCCCGGAGCTGGCTGCTGATCAGCCCCGGCTGGCCGGCCTGCTGCTCGATGAAAGCCACCGGAACCACCTGCGTCGTCACGTTGACCAGCGTGTTGTACAAGGTGTTGCCCAGTTCCATCTGCGTGCCGCTGGCGTTGTACGCCAGCGTGGCGCCGAGCAGGCGGTTGGTGTCGGTGAACGCGGTTGACAGCGTGGTCAGGATGCCGCCGACCACCGGCGCGCTGCGCGCTGGTGCCGGGATCTGGCTCAGGCCCGACTGCAGTGCGGTGTTGATCTGCGAATACAGCGCTGCGACGGTCGTCAGCTGCAGATCCTCGCCGGAGCCTTCGGTGGCGTCGAGCGCGCCGGCGACCTGCGCCAGCACCGGCGCGAGCGCCGTGCCCAGCGGCTCCAGCGGCGTGCCGGCCAGCGGATTGCCGCCGGCGCTGATCTGCGCGAGCGTCAGCGAGCGGGTCAGACAGCCATCACCCGTGCCGCCCAGTGCGCTGAGCAGGCCGGTCAGATCGACCACCAGCGACTGCAGCGAGGCCGCGACCGCCGCCGGATCCGGCTGCGCGCCGCCACCGCTCGCCGCTGCCTGCAATTGCGCGAGCACGCCGTCGGCGATGTCGAGGACGTCGTTGGCGACGAGCTGATCGGCGCACAGCACCACGCCTTCGAGCGGCGTGCCGGACAGGGCCGCGGCGAGCGGGATGAACACGCCGTCGCTGAGCTGGCCTTGCACCGGGTCGAGCGGCCCGGAAACACTCTGCGCGCTGACCCGGCCGTCACCGCGCTGGGTGACCGAGTTCGCCTCGTCGGAACGGCCGCTGCTACAGGCGGAAAGGAACACCAGGCTGCCGAGTGCGCCTGCGATCAATGATTTTTTCAACATTTACGGCTCCAAGGGGGTTGCTGACAGGGAACGCCAATCTACGAAGCGATCGTGTAGGACAGCTGCTACCGAAAGTGAACGGTCGAAATCGGGGGACGAACGGTCGTATCTCGTGATGAGCTTGCGCAGCCGCGAATGCATACTCGATGGGTGTATGGCGTGGTGGTGTAGATGATCCACCGCACCTCGTGGCGGGAAGGCGAAGAACGGAATCACGCGACCGCCCCAGAGGCGCCAGGCCGCTGCGAGGGCCGTTACTGAACCCCGGATTCCAAAGCCGTCTACTACAGAACGCGGGGGTTGGGGGAGGCATGGGGATATAGTCCCCACCCCAATTTCAAGAGAGGCACATAAAAACACCCCGCGTCTGCGGGGTGCTCTTGCTTCAAACAAGCGCTTATTGCTTGGGAACAACCAATGTGCCGGCGGTGCACAATTCGTGGACGAACATGGCATCGCCGAGATCGACCGCGAGCAGATCGCCTTCGAGCGAGATGCGCGCCTTGTTGTAGGGTTTGGTGACCTTGCGGCCGACGAAGGCATAGACCGGACCGACGACGCCCTGTCCGAGCAGGTCGATGGCCGTCGCGTCCAGTTCCACCGGGTTTTCCTGCTGCGTGTTGTTGAGGAAAGTGGTCACGCGCACGTTTGTCAGCAGCCCAAGGTTCAGGAGGCCCGGCGGAAAGGACAAGCCAAAGACCGCGTACTGCCCGGCCGGGATGGTCACGCCGCTGGGCATGCTCACCGTGAGGTCGAGCGCATCAACCAGTCCGGACTGTGCCAGACCGAGCAGGCTGGCGGTCTGTGTAAACGCGGCTGCGGTCTTGAGATCGCCATCGATCGCCAGATCCTTGTCCTTCACACTGTTGAGCAGATCGACGACACTGGCACCGCCGAGCAGGCTGACCAGTGCCGACAGCGGTCCGCCGACGAGGCCGTTGGCGCCGACTTCCGTGCTTGCGCCGAAGAAGATCTGCGCAGTCTTGGTGCAGACGAAGTTGCGCGGCGGGTTGCTGCCGTCGCCGGCGATCGGCGTGTTGCCTTCCAGCACCAGGCCGCCGGTCGAGCCGTCGTTGGGCAGGCCGGTGTCGGTGTTGTCGCCCGAGCCAGTCGGGTTGCCGTTGTTGTCGATCCCGTCGTCGGGATCGACCTGCCCGGTGCCGTTGCCGCCGGGGCCGGCGTTTAGGGAGCCGTCGGCATCGGCCTGGCAGCCGGCGAGACCCAGCGCGAGCAGTACGATCGTGAACAGCGTCAGAAAAGTGTTCTTGGAATTCATATGGATAGTCGATGTAACTCGGGAGGCTGATATTCTGCCAATCCGCCCCCTCTCTTGCATGCGAGCATTTGCCTACAGAAAAAGAAGGTTATTTCTTACATAGAGAACGAGCTTTTGTCAGGTCTGTAGGAAAACTGCCTTTCGAAGTCAACGAAAGACACCCCGCTTGACGGGGTGTCTTTGCAAAGCTACTCGACATCAGTTCAGAATCCGCAGCTCCACGCGGCGGTTGCGCTCGCGGCCTTCGAAGGTGGCGTTGGTGTCGCGCGGCTCGGATTCGCCATAGCCCTTGACGCTCATCTGGCTCTCCGGCACGCCGTGGGCGATGAAGTATTCCTTCACCGCCTGCGCACGGTTTTCGGACAGGCGCTGGTTGTACTCGTCGGTGCCGATGCTGTCGGTGTGGCCGGCGATCTCGACCTGCATGTCCGGATACTTCTTCAGGATGTCGGTGGCCCAGTCGAGGATGGTCTGCGCGTCCGGACGCAGGCGGATCTTGTCGAACTCGAAGGTCACCCCTTTGAGCTCGATGACCTTGGCCAGCGTGCAGCCGTTGCCGTCCACGCGATCGCCGGGCGGGGTGTTCGGGCACTGGTCCTTGGCATCGATCACGCCGTCGCCGTCGCTGTCCAGCAGGCCGGTCGGGACCTCGACCATGCGGACCGTCTCGCCCGTCGCCACGGCGACGCCGCGCTCCTGGAACAGCGGGATTTCGATGCCCAGGTTGACGCGCGGCTCCCAGTAGCCGTCCTGGAAATCGTCATAGACGTAGCGCGCCTCGCCGCGGGCACGGATGCGGCCGCGTTCGGTCAGCGGGCCGGTGACGTAACCGATGCCGACATTGCCGGTCCAGGACCAGCCGTCCTCGGAATCGGGCAGCGTGTCGTTGTACGCCGCGCCCAGGCCGCCGAGCGCGTACAGCGCGCCCGCGTTGCGGTCGCCGAAGGTGTAGGTCAGATCCGCACCGAGGCTGTTCCGGTAGAAGTCGATGCCGGCGTTCTTCTTGGTTTCGTAGTTGTCGAGGATGAAACCGATCTCGTAACCCCAGCGGCTGTCATCGAAGGACGAGCCGAACAGCACCTGGATGCCGGTGGCGTAGTCGAGCTGGTCGTTGCCGCGGTCGCTATCCGCGACCGTGTAGCCGCCAAGGATGCCGATATAGCTCGGCGCGACGAGCTGCGTGTCCTGCGCGCGGGCGGTGGCCGCGCTCAGCGCGGCGATCGTGCCTGCAATGCAAACGGAAGCAAACTTCATGTGCGTCCCCTTATTGAGCGGTTTGAATGGGGCCGATGCGGGACGGCATCCTGCCGAGTGCAGCGGCGACGGCCGGGATATTAACAGACGCGGGTTTGTGGCAGCACCGCATTTGTCTGACAAGGCATTGCTTCAGCGCCGCGCGTTATGCGTGTTCCGTGCAAAAGAAACGCCGCCGGGTCGTAGCCCGGCGGCGCCATATGAAGCGGCGCCATCCGACTCAGAACTGATACTTGACGAAGGCCTGCGCAAAGTCGCGGTCGCGGTACAGGTTGTGCGGCCCGGCGCCGAAGAACCAGCCGTAACCCAGGGTCAAGGACAGCGAGCTGCGATAGCGCGTTTCGAGGTTGAACAGCGCCTGCTTGCGGCCCTCGACGAAGTTCTCCGCCGGGCCGGGACCGGTGCCGTTGACGTCGTGCGCCCAGATCATGAACGGCTGCATGCTGATCGGTCCCCAGATGCCCTCGTACTTGACGATCGCGATCAGGCGATAGCCCCACGAGAACTTGTCGACGAAGGCGTCGAGATCGGCCTGGGTGGGATTGAAGCGCAGGCCGTCGGGACCGACGATGCAGGTGACGACATTCGAGCAGGCCTGGCGCGAGCCGTCGGCGCCGGTGCCATCGGCGCCGGCGGTCGCACTGGTGAAGATGCCGGGCGCCTCGATCTGCAGCTGATCCAGCGGCGGCAGCCCCGGAATCCAGACGGCGCCGAACTCGCCGACGAACTGGATCTGGTCGGCGCCAAAGGGGTTGTCCGTGGCGCCATAGACGCGCGTGAAGCCGAAGTTGAACTGGTAGGTCTCGAACTCCTCCCAGCCGCGGATGTAGCCGGGATTCTTCGAGTTCAGCGGCTGGTTCATGTCGGTCGGGGCGTTCTCGCCGACCACGCCGCCGCGATACGGGATGATGAAGTTCGGGAACGAGCGCGCCGAGCCCGGCGCGTGGCCGAGCAGGATGTTGATCGTGTCGTTGAAGCCGCTGTAGTCGGACGAGCCGTAGTAGTTGCCGTTCGACAGACTGCTGTGGCTGCCGTCTTCGAAGAAGCCGGAGCCGGCGGACGAGCCGGCGCAGTTCAGGGCCGGATCGTGGCAGCGCGTCAGCGTCGGGCCGGCGGCGGCGAAGGACAGGTCGGCGATCGCCACCTGCAGCGGCTGCTTGGGCCGGTAGGCGACCTCGCCCTGGATCGAGTAATCGCCGACGGTGGTGTTGAAACTGACACCGAACAGCTGGATGTCCTCCGGGTACTCGAACTGGATCATGCCGGTGTCGAGCGGCACCGCGTTCGAAAACGGCGCGTTCGGGTCGCCGCCGAGCAGCAGGCCCTGCAGCACGCCCAGCGCGGCGAGCGGGTTGGCGAGGACGGCCGGATCGGTGATGCCCAGATCGCCGATCACCGCCGGACGCGCGAGGATCAGGTCGATCGAATCGGCGGTGAGCTGGTTGCGTGCGCTGTCGATGGCGATGACCGGCAGGTTCGGGCAGGCCTGCAGGAAGGTCACCGTGCTGTTGGCGTCGATGCCCAGGCTGTTGCCTTCGCGGCGCGCGCAGGAGGCCTGTGTCGCATAGAAGCTGACATAGGGCAGCTTCGAGTGGTAGTTCATGAAATAGAACCCGAACTCGGTGCCGTTGTTCAGGTTCTCGGCGTAGTACTTCAGCGCGAGGCCGAACTGGCCCTGGTCGCTGGCCTCGTTGTCGCGCACGCGCAGCACCGTGGCGGTGGTCGGCGTGATCAGCGTCAGCGGGTTGTCGAGGAAGAAGCCGACGCGGTCGGGATCTTCCGCGGAGCCGCCGAAGCTCAGGTTGGCATTCATCACGGCATTGTTGGTGCCGACGTCGGCGAAGCCGAAATAGCTCCCCGGCGCCGGCGCTTCGACCGGCTGCCACTCGTACTGGTAGTAGAACTCGAGCGTCGCGTTGGTGAAGGGCTCGACGCTGAGGAACACCATGCCGACTGGCGTGAACACTTCCTCGACCTGGAAGCCGACGCGGTAGAGGTTGTTCGCGTTGACCGGGTTGGCCTGGTTGAGGCTGTTGATCGCCAGCAGCGTCGATTCGCCCCAGTTCACCGTCTGCCGGCCGATCTTGAAGCTCAGTTCCTTCTCGCCGAACAGCGGCAGGCGGCCATAGACATTGGCGTCGAGCAGCTGCAGGTCGGTGCCGACCTGGCGCAGCACCTCGCCGTCGTTGCGCCGGTTGCGCACGACAGCGCCGGGGCCGAAGGTCTGGTCGTAGTAGCGGTTCGAGATCGGGTCGCCGCGGAAGCCGACCTCATCGACGTTGTCGGCCGTGATGCGATTCGGGTGGTACTCGGTGAAACGGTTGTTGACGAAGTCGTAGAAGTACAGCCACTTCGCGAACAGGCCGAAGTCGCCGTGCGTGATCGTCAGATCCTGCGTGACCTTGATCAGGCCGGAGAACAGGTCGTGCTTGTCGTAGTTGAGATTGCCGTCGTCGGCGCGCATCGACGGCTGGCCGCGCGAGGTGCGGATGCGCTCGCCCGGGTAGGTCTGCGTCATGAACAGACCCTGGCAGGACTGATACTGGTGCGAGCACACCGTCGGATCGAGGTTGGCCTTGCCGACCAGGTCCGAGTGCCGGCCCTGCATGCGCCAGCCGGCGCCGCCGACCACCGTGGTGTTGAGGATGGCGGACCAGTCGCCATCGGAATCCAGCGACAGGTCGAGCGCCTGTGCGGAGGCGCTGCAGATCAGGACGGAAGCGGCGGCGAGACGATACAGCGGGGGGAGCAGGCGTTGCATGACGTCATTCGTGTTCGTATGCGGGGGGATCCACGGTGCTCGGGGCGCCGCGGCGCGCGCGACGATATCACGATGAAATGTCGATTTGGACTGGCTGCGCGGACGGCGTAGGAAAATTCTCGCAACGCGTTTCCGTTTGCGCCGGTCGATCGCCTCAGAGGCCGCGCCGCCGCAGGAAGTCGCGGACCACGGCGGTCGCACGTTCGGGATCTTCCTGCATGAAGCAGTGTCCGCCCGCGATGCCGTGGATCTCGATGCGCGGGTTGATGCGCCGTGTCATCTCCGCCGCGACCTTGAAGAACGGATAGCTCGACTCGCCGTACAGGAAAAGTGTCGGACAGTCGATGCGCGCCAGGCGACGCCAGGGATAGACCGGGTTGCCGAAGATCGCTGCTTCGAGCGTCTTCGGACAGCACAGCACGCGGCTGCCGTCCGCATCCGTGCGCGTCGCGTGGTCGATGAAGCTGGCCAGGCTGTCCTCGCGCCAGCCCTGGTAGATGCCGCGGTTGCGCAGCGCCGCCAGCGCCGCATCGCGCGAGGGCCAGCGATCGCGTCGGCGCAGCGCGCCTTGGGCCATCGGGTTGCGGTTGACGCGGTAGGACAGCGTGGAGCCGAGCCACAGCGGCGTCGGCAGGAAGATCGGATCGAGCAGCACCAGCGCGTCGAAGCGGCGCGGCGCATCGGCGGCGACGGCCATCGTCACCGCGGCGCCGAAGCTGTGGCCCATGCCGATCAGCGGCCGTGCCCCGCACTGTTCGGCGATGACCTGCGGCACGCGGCGGACGATCGCGCGGGTGCCGGAGTAGCGTGCCGGCGCGTCGCTGGCGCCGTGACCTTCGAGATCGTGGCAGAACAGGCCGTAGTCGCCGGCGAAGCCGCGCAGGAACGGCCAGTAGACGCCGCCGCAGAAACCGTTGCCGTGCAGAAAGTGGATCATGCGCGATCCCCGGTCACTGCGGCGTCCGCGCAGCAGCGGACCCTCGCCGGCCGCGGACTGCCACGGCTCCGTCATCTGCAGGTAATCCAGTGGCAAGGCGTCGTCCATGGTCAGGGTTGTGCAAGAAAGCCGGCGATCGCGCGCCCGGTCACCTCGGGCGCATCGAAGTGCAGCATGTGGCCGGCGCCGGCGATGCGCAGCTCGCGACGATCGCGGAAGCAGGCGCGGCGCCGCTCGGTCTCCGCCGGCGGGATCGCGTGGACGAACTGCGACTGGCCGCCATCGACGAACAAGGTCGGCGCCGTCACGTTCTGCCACACCGCCTCGGATTCGGCGGCGCGGTACAGGCTGGGCATGTCGAGCCGGTGCTTGGGATCGGCGAGCAGGCGGATGCGGCCGTGACCGTCCTCGGCCGCCCAGCAACGCGCGATGAACAGCGCGCGCGCGGACGACAGCTGCGGATGCTGCACGCGGATGCGTTCGGCCAGGAACTCGAAGGATGGATAGCTGCGCTCCGGGTTCTTTCCGGGCCAGGTGTCGAGCCAGCGCAGCAGGCGCCGCGGCGCGAGCTGTGCGGGCATGTCCGGCAGGAACAGGCCGTCGAGACAGACCAGCTTGCCGACACGCTCCGGCCGCAGGCCCGCATACAGGCTCATGATCTGTGCGCCCATGCTGTGGCCGACCAGCCAGACGGCGCCCTCCGGTGCGTAGTGCGCGACCAGCGCGTCGAGATCGGCGACGTAGTCCTGGAACCAGTAGCCGTCGGCCGGCCACTGCGTGTGGCCGAAGCCGCGCCAGTCCGGCGCGAGCACCTGGCAGTGGTCGAGCAGTGGCTGCACCAGGTCCTGGAACGTGGCCGACACGTCGAGCCAGCCGTGGCCGAGGAACAGCAGCGGCCGGGTGGGATCACCCCAGCGGCGCAGGTGGTAGCGCAGGCCGCGGATGCGGACGAAGTCCGAGCGGCTGGCGGAACGGCTGCGGGCGGGCTGGATCATGGCGCGCAGTATAGGGGTGCGCACGCTGGCAAGCCTTTTGCCAGACAAAGCAGCGTCACATCTGGCGGTGGCCCATGTCCATACACGCTGCCCTGCATCATCTGACGCGCTACCGCTACGACCGGCGCGTGTCGCTGTCGCCGCAGATCATCCGTCTGCGGCCGGCGCCGCACACGCGCACCGCGGTGCTCAGCTATGCACTGCACATCGCGCCCGATCCGCATTTCATCAACTGGCAGCAGGACCCCTTCGGCAACTGGCAGGCGCGCGTCGTCTTTCCGGACAAGGTCACGGAGTTCTCGGTCACGGTGGATCTGGTCGCCGACCTGACCGTGATCAATCCCTTCGACTTCTTCATCGAGGACGGCGCGCAGCAGTTTCCCTTCGACTACGAGCCGGCGCTCGCCGCCGACCTGGCGCCGTACCGGCGCCCGCTGCCGGCCGGTCCGCTGTTGCAGGAGTTCCTCGCAACGATTGCGGCCGAGCGCAAACAGACCGTCGCCTTCCTGGTCGAGCTGAACCGCCGTCTGCAGCAGGAGATCCGCTACCTGATCCGCATGGAGCCCGGCGTGCAGTCGCCGGAGCAGACGCTGGAGCTGGCTTCCGGTTCCTGCCGCGATTCGGCCTGGCTGCTGGTGCAGATCCTGCGGCACCTGGGCCTGGCGGCGCGCTTCGTCTCCGGCTACCTGCTGCAGCTCAAGCCGGACGTGAAGCCGCTCGAGGGTCCGGTCGGCGCGGTCGCGGATTTCACCGATCTGCACGCCTGGACCGAGGTCTATGTGCCCGGCGCCGGCTGGCTCGGTCTCGATCCGACTTCCGGCCTGTTTGCCGGCGAGGGACACATTCCGCTGTCGGCGACGCCCGATCCCGCGTCCGCCGCGCCGATCAGCGGCAGCGTCGAGGACTGCGAGGTCGAATTCAGCCACGAGATGCGCATCCAGCGCATCCACGAGTCGCCGCGCGTCACGCTGCCGTACAGCGAGGAAGACTGGGCGGCGATCGACCGGCTCGGCGGCGAAGTCGATGCGCGCCTCGCCCGGGACGACGTGCGTCTGACCATGGGCGGCGAGCCGACCTTCGTCGCCGCCGACGACATGCAGTCGGCGGAATGGAACACCGCGGCGGTCGGGCCGACCAAGGCGCAGCGCGCGCTGGACCTGGCGCTACGCCTGCGCGAGCGCCATGCGCCGCAGGGCCTGCTCACCTACGGCCAGGGCAAGTGGTATCCCGGCGAATCGCTGCCGCGCTGGGCCTACACCTTGTATTGGCGTCGTGACGGCGCGCCGCTGTGGCGCCTGCCGCTGCGCACGCCGGACGCGAATCAGCCGGCGACCCTGTTGCAGGCCAACCAGTTCATGCTCGGGCTGGCCGAGCGGCTCGATGTCGATCCCCGCAACGTCTGCGAGGCCTACGAGGACGCGCTGCATTACCTGGTGCGCGAGCGCAAGCTGCCGGTGAATCTCGATCCGCAGGACAACCGCCTGAAGGATCCGGAGGAACGCGCGCGCCTGCTGCAGGTGTTCGAGCGCGGGTTGGGCACGCCGCGCGGTTACGTGCTGCCGGTGCAGCGCTGGCAGTCGGCGGCGCGCTGGATGTCCGAGCGCTGGCTGCTGCGCACGAACAAGCTGTTCCTGATTCCCGGCGACTCGCCGATCGGTCTGCGCCTGCCGATCGACTCGCTGCCGTGGACGCCGGGCGTGAGCGTACCGGCGAGTTACCCGGCCGATCCCTGGTCCCTGCCGTCCGAGCTGCCGCCGCTCGATCCGCGCCGGCAGCCGTTCCTGCAGATGCGCGCCGGCGCGGCGCCGGCGGCGCGTGAACAGCGCATCGGCGCCCCGCCAGCCCGACCCGCTCCCCGCGGCCGCTACGTCAACGGCCAGAACGTGCGCACTGCGCTGACCGTCGAGCCGCGCGAAGGCTGGATCACCGTGTTCCTGCCGCCGGTCGCGCGCACCGAGGACTTCATCGACCTGGTCGCGGCGATCGAGGACGTTGCCGCCGAGACGGCGCTGCCGGTGCGCGTCGAGGGCTATTCACCGCCGCCGGACGCGCGCCTGGAACTGCTCAAGATCACGCCCGATCCGGGCGTCATCGAAGTCAACGTGCAGCCGGCGCGGTCCTGGGCCGAGCTGCGCGACAACACGCTGAGCCTCTACGAGGCGGCACGACAGTCGCGGCTGTCCACCGAGAAATTCCTGATCGACGGCCGCGCCGTCGGCACCGGCGGTGGCAACCACGTCGTCGTCGGCGGCGCGACGCCGGCGGACTCGCCGTTCCTGCGCCGGCCCGACGTGCTCGCCAGCCTGCTGCGCTACTGGCAGAACCACCCGTCGTTGTCGTACTTCTTCTCCGGCCTGTTCATCGGCCCGACCTCGCAGCACCCGCGCATCGACGAGGCGCGCGACAGCCAGATCTACGAGCTGGAGATCGCGCTGGCGCAGCTGCCCCACCAAGGCGAGACGGTGGCGCCGTGGCTCGTCGATCGGGTGCTGCGCAACCTGCTGACCGATCTCACCGGCAACACGCACCGCGCGGAAGTCTGCATCGACAAACTGTATTCGCCGGATTCGCCGAGCGGCCGCCTGGGTCTGGTCGAGCTGCGCGGCTTCGAGATGCCGCCGCACGCGCGCATGAGCCTCGTGCAGCAGCTGCTCGTGCGCGCGCTGATCGGCTGGTTCTGGCGCGAGCCCTACGCGCGGCCGCTGGTGCGCTGGGGCACGCAGCTGCACGACCGCTGGATGCTGCCTTACGACAACTGGCTGGACCTGTGCGAGGTGCTCGACGAGTTGACCCGCGCCGGCTTTGCCTTCGAGCGCCAGTGGTTCGCGCCGCACTTCGAGTTCCGTTTCCCCTGCCACGGCGTGCTGCGCTTCCAGGGCATGGAACTGGAGCTGCGTCACGCGCTCGAACCCTGGCCGGTGCTCGGCGAGGAGCCGGGCGCGGGCGGCACGACGCGCTATGTCGATTCCTCGGTCGAGCGTCTGCAGGTCAGGGTCACGGGCCTGACGCCCGGCCGGCACAGCGTCACCTGCAATGGCCGCGAGCTGCCGCTGCGCGCGACCGGCCAGGTAGGCGAGCACGTCGCCGGCGTGCGCTACCGCGCCTGGCAGCCCGCCGCCTGCCTGCACCCGACCATCGGCGTGCACACGCCGCTGGTGTTCGACCTCTACGATCGCTGGTCGGGACGGGCGCTGGCCGGCTGCACCTACCATGTCGCGCACCCGGCCGGACGCAACTACGAGACCTTTCCGGTCAACGCCTTCGAGGCCGAGGCGCGGCGGCTCGCGCGCTTCGAGCCGCTCGGCCATACGCCGGGTCCGTTCCGCGTCGCCGCCGAGCGGCCGAACCCGGACTTCCCCTGCACGCTGGATCTGCGGCGGCCGTCAGTCTGAAGGCCAGCGCCGCGCCTGCAGGTCGAAGCGCACGGCCACCGCATCCTGCACGGCGATCGCGCCACCGAGGATTGTGAACGGCGTGATGCCGTAGTCGGTCTGTCGCAGCACCAGGCTGCCGCGCGCGCGCAGCTGTGCGTCGTTGCGTTCGACCTGCAGCAGCACGTCCTGTTCGCGCGTGACGCCGTGCCAGTCGATGGCGACGCGTGCGATCGGCAGCGGCCAGTCGCCTTCGATGCGCAGCGAGCGGATGCGCAGCTCCGGATGATGGTCGGCGTCGAGCACGCGCGGACCGAGCATGTTGCGGCGCGTGCCCGTGATGTCGGACTCGGAACGCACGCCGGCGAAGGCGCCGCCGGTGTCCTGCCGCAGCGCCGGATCGTCGATGCTCAGCGCATCGAAGCGCACGCGCAGTTCGAAACGCGCCGAAGTCAGGTCCTCGCCGTCGATCGCGGCGTAGCCGGCAAAATCCGGCGCGGACAGCACGTGGTTGTGCCCCAGCTTTGCCGCACGTCCGCCGCGATAGACGTGGATGCGGATGTCGGACGCCGCCGGATCGACGCGATAGACCGCGGTGCCGGTCTCGCGCAGTCGGTCATATTCGCCGGCCCAGTCGGTCGCTGCCGCTTCCGAAGTGGGCGCGGGCCGTGGTGCCGGAGCCTGGCAGGCGGCCAGGAGCAGCAGCGCCAGCGCGGCGGCGCGTTTCACGCCGCGAGCTTTCCGTCCAGCAGCGCCGCCATCAGCTCGAAGCGGTCGTTGCCCCAGAACATCTTCTCACCGATGAAGAAGGTCGGCGCGCCGAACACGCCGCGGCGGATCGCCTCGTCGGTGTTGGCCTTGAGCAGGTCCTTGATCGCGGGATCCTGTGCTTTGGCGAGAAGTTCGTCACCGTTCCAGCCCAGGTTCGCGGCCACGGCCTTGAGCACCTCGGGCTGGCCGATGTCCTGTTCCTGGCCCCAGTAGGCGCCCATCACCGCCTTGGCCCAGACGGGAACCTGCGCCGGCGGCAGTGCGCAGGCGATGCGCAGCGAGGTCAGGCTGGCGACGGGAAAGACCTTGGGCCAGCGGAACGGCACGCCGTACAGCCTCGCCCACATGCGCAGGTCCTGGAACAGGTACTTGCCCTTGGCCGGGATCTGCGCCGGCGGCTTGTTGCCGGTGGCCTCGAAGGCCTTGCCGAGCAGGAACGGTTTCCAGACCACCGTCGCGTCGTGTTTGCGCGCAAAGTCCTCGATCTGGGTGGCGGCGAGATAGGTGTAGGGGCTGGCGGAGTCCCAGAAGAATTCGATCGTGCGGTTCGACATGCGCAGTGTCCGGAAGGGCAGTGCGCCGGAGTCTTGCACGGCGCTTTTCCGCGGCACAAGTTGTGCATCGGCAGGAGCCTGTCCCTACACTACCAGCCCCCGTCCTTTCTTCTCCCGGCTGTCCGTCCGCATGACGTACTGCGTCGCCATCAAGGTCAACGACGGTCTGGTCTTCGCCGCCGACACGCGCACCAGTGCCGGTGTCGATGACGTGCGCACCTACAACAAGCTGCACCTGTTCGAGTTCGTCGGCGATCGCGTCTTCGTCGTGCTGTCGGCCGGCAACCTGGCGACGACGCAGTCGGTGCTGGCGCATCTGCGCCGCGATCTCGAAGACGCGAACGCCGCCGTCAACCTGCGGCGGGTACGGCACATGTTCGATGCCGCCGAGTACGTCGGCAGCCTGTCGGTGAAGGCGCAGAAGGACACGGCCGCGCAGATGCAGTTCGGAACGACGGTCGATCTGCGCACGACGCTGATCCTCGGCGGCCAGATCCAGGGCGAGGAACCGGCCCTGTACCTGATCTACCCGGAAGGCAACTGCATCTCCAGTTCGCCGGAAACGCCCTACCTGCAGATCGGCGAAAGCAAGTACGGCAAGCCGATCCTCGACCGCGTGATCCGCCCGGCGCTGGCGCTGGAGGATGCCTCGCGCTGCGCGCTGGTGTCGCTCGATTCGACGATGAAATCGAACATCTCGGTCGGCCCGCCGCTGGATCTGGCGATCCTGCCGCGCGATGCGCTGCGCATCACGCACACGCTGCGCCTGGACCTCGACACGCCGTATCTCGCGCGCCTGCGCGAAGCCTGGGGCCAGCAGCTGGTGCAGGCCTTCCGCAACCTGCCGCGCTTCGAATGGGAGCTGCGGGAGGGACAGCAGAGCCTGCTCGGCGACAACGCGTCCGGCGACTGATCAGGTGCGGAAATAGCTTTCCGCGATCGCCTGGTGCAGCCTGCCCAGGCCGATCTGCACCTCGTCGATCCACTCGTGCAGGCCAGACTCCAGCAGCCTGTCGATGTTGGCGTCCTGCACCAGCGCGCGGGTGCGTTCGAGCGCACGTTCGGCGGCGCGGTTGGGCGGCAGGCGCGGCAGGGTCGCGCCGATCATGGTGCAGCAGAACATCAGCGCGCGCGGGAACTCGCGGTTCTGCAGCAGGAAGCGCAGCACCGCGCTGCCGGTGACACGCGAGCGTTCGTGGCGGCGGTACATGTGGTAGGCGGTCAGCGAGTGCAGCACGCTCATCCACTGGATGTTCTGGAAGGGCCTGAGCTGCTCGTCGGCGACGCGCGGCTTGATCAGGCTGGAGGTGCGCACATCGATGATGCGCGTGGTCATGTCGGCCTGCTCCAGATTGGTGCCCAGGCGCAGGAACTGGAAGCCGACGTCGTGATTCATGCTCGCGCCGAGGATGCCGTAGGTCATCAGCGCGGTATCGAGCACGCGCTGCAGCAGTTCCTGGCGCTTGGCGCGGCCGAGCAGCCTGTCGCCCTTTTCCTGCAGCAGCAGGTGCGCGTCGTTGAGATGCTCCCAGGTCTCGTGCGGCAGCGACTCGCGCACGGTGCGCAGGATCTCGCGCGCGCGCGACAGCGAGCTGGCGACCGAGCCCGGATTCGCCGGGTCGAGCACGAGGAAGTGGACGACGTTGGTTTCGCCGCTGTCGCTGCCGTGGCGTTCGGCGAACTGCGTGCCGGCGCCGAGAATCTCGACCAGCGCCGACCAGCCGACCTCGATGTTGCGCGGCAGGTCCAGCACCAGGTCGGAATGCACCGAAACGAGGCGCGCGGTGTTCTCGGCGCGCTGCACGTAGCGTCCGAACCAGTACAGATCCTCGGCGACGCGCGACAGCATCAGGCCGCCTCCGCGGGCATTTCCGCTTCGCCGTCGAGATCGACGATCCAGGTGTCCTTGGCGCCGCCGCCCTGCGAGCTGTTGACCACCAGCGAGCCGCGCGTCATCGCCACGCGCGTGAGACCGCCGGTGGTGACGTAGATCGAGTCGCCGCGCGACAGGATGAAGGGCCGCAGGTCGAGGTGGCGCGGCTCGATGCCTTCCGGCGTCAGCGTCGGTGCGGTGGACAGCGACAGCGTCGGCTGGGCGATGTAGTTGCGCGGTTGGGCCTGGATCAGCCCGGCGAAGGTCTCGCGCTCCTTCTTCGAGGCGCGCGGGCCGATCAGCATGCCGTAGCCACCGGACTCGTTGGCCGGCTTGACGACGAGCTGATCCAGATTCGCCAGCACGTGCTCGCGCTCCTTCTTGCGCATGCACAGCCAGCTCGGCACGTTCGGCAGGATCGGGTCCTCGCCCAGGTAGTAGCGGATCATCGCCGGCACGAAAGTGTAAACGACCTTGTCGTCGGCGACGCCGGCGCCCGGTGCGTTCACCAGCGCGACCTTGTGCCGGAGCCAGGCGCGCATCAGGCCTTTCACGCCGAGCACGGAATCCGGCCGGAAGGTCTCCGGATCGAGGAACAGGTCGTCGATGCGCCGGTAGATCACATCGACGCGGCGCGGGCCATAGACGGTGCGCATGTAGACGATGTCGTCGTCGCCGACGAACAGGTCGCTGCCCTCAACCAGCTCGATGCCCATCTGCCGGGCGAGCCAGGAGTGCTCGAAGTAGGCCGAGTTGTAGATGCCCGGCGTCAGCAGCACGATGGTCGGCTGATCGCCCGGTCGTGGCGACATCGCCGCGAGCATGTCGTAGAGCTGCGCCGGGTAGTCGTCCACGGGCAGGATGCTGCCGGTCTCGAACAGTTCCGGGAACACGCGCTTGGTGACCAGGCGGTTCTCGACCATGTAGCTGACGCCCGACGGCACGCGCAGATTGTCTTCGAGCACGTACAGCGAACCGTCCTTGTCGCGCACCAGGTCGGAACCGCAGATGTGTGCCCAGATGCCGGCGCGCGGGCGCATGCCGACGCACTGCGGCCGGAAGTTCACGGATTCCCTGAGCACGCTGGCCGGGAACACGCGGTCCTTGACGATCTTCTGGTCGGCGTAGATGTCCTGGATGAAATGGTTGAGTGCCTCGACACGCTGGCGCAACCCGCGCTCGGTGCGCGCCCACTCGGGCCGCGTGATCGTGCGCGGGATGATGTCGAAGGGCCAGGAGCGGTCGACGTTGCGACCTTCCGAATAGACCGTGAAGGTCACGCCCATGATCTTGATCGCCAGTTCCGCGGCGAGGCGGCGCTCGGACAGCTCCCCGGCCGACAGGCTGCTCAGATATTCGGCCAGCCGGCGCGCGCCGCCGCGCGGCTGTCCCGGCGCCGCGAACAGCTCGTCGTAGAACCCGTTGCAGCGGTACTGGTGCCAGTCGATCGCCATCGTGCGCTCAGCGGTCTGGGTTGCGCATCCTGTCATCCGGCCGGGAGCCCGACCCGGTGACTTGTGCTCAAGCAAGAGTCGCGCCATATCGACAGCTTGTGTCCGAGGGGGTCCACAACCCCAATATGCGGTGTACAATCCGCCAACCGGGCCGTACTGACATGACGTCGAAGAAAGCGCTGGAGTTCAAGGGTCGCATGCTGTCGCTGACGCGTGCACGGATTCTCGACCCCGATGTGTCGGCCATCAGCGCGCAGCTCCGCGATTTCGCCCGGCAGATGCCGCAGGCGGTGAAGGGCATGCCGGTGATCCTCGAAGCGGACAGCGCCTTCGAGGTCGGCGCCGTCATCGCGGCGATGCGCGAGGTCGGCATGCAGCCGGTGGGCGTTGCCGACGGGCCGCTGGCGGCGTCGGCCGCCAACTGGGGGCTGCCGGTGCTGCCGCCGGATACCGGCGCGCGGGCGGCGCGTGCCAACGCCGCAGCGAATGAAGCCGCGCCGGTGCCCACCGTGCGGCGGCCGACGCGCATCGTCACCGAACCGGTGCGCTCGGGCCAGCAGGTCTATGCGGCCGAGACGGACCTGGTCGTGCTCAACACGGTCAGCGCCGGTGCCGAAGTCGCCGCCGACGGCTGCGTGCACGTCTACGGCGCGCTGCGCGGCCGGGCGATGGCGGGCGCGCGTGGCGAGACCAGCGCGCGCATCTTCTGCCGGCGTTTCGAGGCGGAGCTGGTCGCCGTCGCGGGGGTGTACGCGGTGGCCGAGCAGATGCAGGGTGAATTGCGTGGCAAGCCGGCGCAGGTCGCGCTGGTGGACGGGAAGCTGAAGATCGAGCGGCTCGACTGGTGAGGACAAGAGTCGCCTTGGGTGTCGTCTAGAGCAGGAGCAGGGCCTTGGCAAAGATCGTGGTGGTGACTTCCGGCAAGGGTGGCGTGGGCAAGACCACGACCAGTGCATCCTTCGGCACCGGGCTGGCGATGCGCGGCAAGAAGACGGTCGTGATCGATTTCGACGTCGGCCTGCGCAATCTCGACCTGATCATGGGCTGCGAGCGCCGCGTGGTGTTCGATTTCGTCAACGTGATCCAGGGCGAGGCGACGCTGCGCCAGGCGCTGATCAGGGACAAGCAGCACGAGAACCTGGCGATCCTCGCCGCCAGCCAGACGCGCGACAAGGACGCGCTGACCGAGGACGGTGTCGCGCGCGTGCTCGACGATCTGGCCAAGGAGTTCGACTACATCGTCTGCGACTCGCCGGCCGGCATCGAGAAGGGCGCGCACCTCGCCATGTACCACGCCGACGAGGCGCTGGTCGTGACCAATCCCGAAGTCTCGTCGGTGCGCGACTCGGACCGCGTGCTCGGCCTGCTGTCGAGCAAGACCAAGAAGGCCGAGACCGGCAGCGGCCGCGTCAAGGAGCATCTGGTGCTGACGCGCTACAACCCGCAGCGCGTGCAGAAGGGCGAAATGCTCTCGGTCGATGACGTCAAGGAGATCCTGGCGATCCCGCTGCTCGGCGTGGTGCCGGAATCGCAGGCGGTGCTGACCTCGTCGAACGCCGGCACGCCGGTGATCGCGAACCGCGAAACCGATGCCGGCCGCGCCTATGACGACCTCGTCGCACGCTTCCTCGGTGAAGAGCGCGAACATCGTTTCCTGACGGCAGAGAAGAAGGGCATCCTCGGCCGCCTGTTCGGTACCTGAGGAGGCCGTACGATGGATTGGCTCAAGTTCTTCCGCGCCGAACCCAAGAACACCGCGTCCGTCGCCAAGGAGCGCCTCAAGGTCGTCGTCGCGCACCAGCGCGAGGGCCGCGCCAACGGCCCGGCCTATCTGCCGAAGCTGCGCGAAGAGTTGCTGCTGGTCGTGCGCAAGTACGTGCAGGTGCCGGACAGCGCGGTCAATGTGCACGTGCAGCGCGAGGCCGGACTCGAAGTGCTGGAGATGAACATCACGCTGCCCGAAACAGGGTGATGCGCGTCCTGCGCAAGCCGGGGCCATCCATGGCCCCGACTTTCAAGACAAGCACGTCGTAGTCCGGGCAGGTCGCTTTAATACTTCACGTTGAAAGGCGACGTCAGCCATGCCTGCATCGTTGCCCGCGCTTCGGGAAGCTCGAGCCGTTCGCGTTTCAGGGGCGACTGCGAAGTGGGGCCCTTGAACAATTCGTACAGTTCGGCGTCGATGAAGCCGATCGCGGCGGCATCGTCGCGGCTGGCCGCGAAGACGATGCGGCCGATGCGCGCCCAGTGGGCGGCGGCCAGGCACATCGGGCAGGGCTCGCAGCTGCTGTAGAGCGTCGCGCCATCGAGATGGAAGTGGCCGACCGCGGCGCAGGCGCCGCGCAGCGCGATCATCTCGGCATGCGCCGTCGGATCGTGCGTCTTCAGCACCTGGTTCGAGCCCTCGCCGAGCACGCGTCCATCGCGCACGACCAGCGCGCCGAACGGGCCGCCGGCGCCGGAACGCAGGTTGTCGCGCGCCAGCTCGACGGCGCGGCGCAGATAGGCGTGATCGCCGGACGCGCTACGGGCCACGCAGTTCCTTGCGCAGGATCTTGCCGACGTTGGACTTCGGCAGCTGGTCGATGAAGACGATGTGCCGCGGCACCTTGTAGCCGGTCAGGTTGTCGCGGCAGTGCCGCATCAGTTCCTCGGCCGTGAGCGCCGGATCCTTCCTGACGACGAACACCTTGACCGCCTCGCCGGTCTTGTCGTCCGGCACGCCGACGCAGGCGCACTCGAGCACCCCCGGATGCAGGGCGACGACCGCCTCGATCTCGTTGGGGAAGACGTTGAAGCCGGACACCAGGATCATGTCCTTCTTGCGATCGACGATGCGGAAGAAGCCCTTGTCGTCCATCACCGCGACATCGCCGGTCCTGAGAAAGCCGTCTGCGGTGAACACCTTGGCGTTCTCCTCCGGCTTCTGCCAGTAGCCCTGCATGACCTGGGGCCCCTGCACGCACAGCTCGCCGGGCTGGCCCTGCGGCACCTCGCGGTTGTCGTCGGCGCGCAGCGACACGATCGTCGAGGGCGCGGGCAGGCCGATCGTGCCATTCCAGGGCTGGTTCGGCAGGCCCAGGGTCACCACCGGCGAGCACTCGGTCAGGCCATAGCCCTCGGTGATGTGCGTGCCGGTGACCTCATGCCAGCGCTGGGCGACCGCCTGCTGCACGGCCGCGCCGCCGCCGACCACCAGGCGCGCGTGCGAGAAATCGACGGTCTCGAAGCCGGGCGTGTTGAGCAGGCCGTTGAACAGCGTGTTGACCCCGGACAGCGCCGTGAACGGCTGCTTCTTCAGTTCGGCGACGAAGCCCGGCATGTCGCGCGGATTGGTGATCAGCACGTTCTTCGCACCGAACTTGATGAACAGCAGGCAGTTCACCACCAGTGCGAAGATGTGATACAGCGGCAGCGCCGTGATGACGATCTGTTCCTCGTCGCCGATGAACGGGGACATCCATGCGCTGCACTGTTCCAGGTTGGCGACGATGTTGCCGTGGGTCAGTGTCGCGCCCTTGGACAGGCCGGTGGTGCCGCCGGTGTACTGCAGGAAGGCGATGTCCTGGTGGGTCAGCGGCACGCGCATGTAGGGCTGCGCCTTGCCGCGGGCCAGCGCCGCCCGCAGCGGCACGGTGCCGGGGATGTGCCATTTCGGCACCATCTTCTTCACGTACTTGACGACACCGTTCACCAGCAGGCTCTTCGGAAACGGCGCGAGGTCGCCGAGCTGGGTGGTGATCACGCATTCGACCGGCGTCTTCTTCAGCACCTGTTCGAGCGTGTGGCAGAAGTTCTCGACGATGACGATCGCGCGCGCGCCGCTGTCCTTGAGCTGGTGTTCCAGCTCGCGCGGGGTGTACAGCGGATTGACGTTGACCACGGTCATGCCGGCGCGCAGCACGCCGAACAGCGCGACCGGGTACTGCAGCAGGTTGGGCATCATCAGCGCGATGCGATCGCCCTTGTGGAAGCCCAGCACGTTCTGCAGGTAGGACGCGAAATCCTGCGTCAGGCGGTCGAGGTCGTCGTAGCTCAGGCAGACGCCCATGCACTCGTAGGCGCAGCGGCGGCGGTTCTGGTCGCAGCTCCTGTCCAGCAGTTCGACGACGGAACGCCAGGCGTTCACGTCGATTTCTTGCGGTACCCCAGGCGGGTATTGTGCCCGCCAGACGTGGTTCGGGACCGGGTTCACCTGCGTCTCCTCCGCGCAGCGGCAGTTCTTCGTTCGCTGGATTATTCAGAAAGCCCGCAGGCAAGCCAAGCGCGACGCCGGACCGCGTTCGGCTGCGGCTGGCGACCGTCAGTCGGTCGGAAGCTTCGGCTCCACCCACCGGGTCCGATGATCCGCGCATGCCGGTTGCCCTGTCCATGTTGCCGACGGTATCGACCCACCATGTGTCCGCCCACAGCAGCCCCGGACTGGAGCTGCGGGCGGCGCGCGATCTGGTGTACCGGCAGGTCCGGCCAGCGTCCGGCGGCCTGCATCAGGAGGCGGCGCGGATCGACGCCGTGTACCAGATCGCCGAGGGCATCGGCGAGATGGACCGTTCGTTCGAGCGCATCGTCCGCATCGCCGCGCAGATGCTGGGCACGCCGTGGGCGGCGCTGTCGCTGGTCGCCGAAGAGCAGACCATGCCCAAGGTGGTGATCGGCCTGCCCGCGGACGCGCCTTCGCCGCTGCTGCCCCTGGAGCGGATCACGGCGGCCACCAACATGGCTTACGTGATCGAGGATCTGGAAGCCGACGAGCTGTACATGCACTGGGCAACAGCGCGTAAGCTCGCGCCGCCGGCGATGTATGCCGGCGTGCCGGTGCGCACGCCGACCGGTCTGGTGGTCGGCGTGCTGTCGGTCGCGGACCAGATCGCCCGCCCCTTGACCGAGGCGGAGCTGGCGGCACTGGCCGACCTCGGGGCGACCATCGAGGAACTGATCCTGCTGCGCAGCGCGTCCATCGTCGATGTGGTCACCGGCCTGTTCAACCGACGCTACTTCGAGGAACTGGTCGCCAAGGAGTGGCGCCGTTCGCTGCGGCAATCGACGCCGATATCGGTGCTGCTGATCGACATCGATTTCTTCAAGGCGCTCAACGACGCGCTCGGCCACGCCGAGGGAGACCGCGCGCTCGCCAATGTCGCGCGCCTGCTGCGCGAGCAGTTCCGGCGCGGCGGCGATGTCGTGGCGCGCTATGGCGGCGAGGAGTTCGTGGTGGTCTTGCCGGACACCGACGCGGCCGGTGCGATGGAGCTGGCGCGCGCCGCCTGCCGGTATATCGAGGACGCCGGCCTGGTCCATCCGACCTCACCCTACGAGGCGCTGACGGTCAGCGTCGGCGTGGCAACCGCATCGACCCGTGCCGATCAGGAGCGTGGACCGATCGCGCTGCTCTCGCGCGCCGACCAGGCGCTCTACGAGGCCAAACGCCAGGGTCGCAACCGCGCGGTGTTCGACAAGACCGCGGCGCACCGCGGCATCTGAGGCGCGGCGTGGGTCAGGCGGCGTTCTCGACGAAAGGCTTGTAGTCCACGTCGCAGTCCCGGATGTGCCCGGCCAGCCACTGGTTGAGAAAGACCTGGACCTCACGGCGGGCGCCGGCCTCCCCGGCGCGCAGCTTCAGCAGCAATTCGGTGATGCGGTCCATCAGCTGGCGGTGCAGCAGCCGGTGTGCGGCGAACCGGGGATAGGCGTGCTCGGCCATCAGCGCCTCCTCGTCGTGGAAGTGCTGGCGCGCGTAATCCGCGGCTTCCTCGAACGTCCTGACCAGCTCCGCACGCGGGGCGTGGTGCTGCATCGCGACGTGGTAGCGGTTGACGATGCCGACCAGGTGCTGGTGCTGGAGGTCCATGGCGCGGCTGCCGACCTCGAAGTCGGGCGTCCATTCGACGGGCGTCATGGTTTTCCTCAAATCTCGATCGGAAGCGCGCGACGATAGGTCCGCGCACCGCAGCCGGCGTTGATCTGGATCAATCCCGCGACGGTTCGCGCGGATCGCGGGTGTGGGTGGCGATGCAGCGGACCAGGGCTTCGACGACCGGCTGTGCCTCGGTGTAGCGGCGATCCTCGCCGCCGATCTCGCGGATCCAGATGGCTTCGTCGGCATCGGCTTCCGACAGTTCGGGATGGCCGCGGCGCACGATCAGGTACAGGAAGCCGCCGTTCTTGAGGGGGTCGCGCAGTTTCAGCGAAATCTCGCGGCCGTCGTCGGCGAAATCGAAGGCGGCCACCCGCGGATCGTCCGCGACATGATCCCGCAGTTGCTGCGCGGCGTCGCGCACACGCGCCCAGATGCGATCCATGCGCTCGCGCCGACGCCGCGCCGCCTCCTGTTCGGCACTGGCGTGCTCGCGCAGGCCGGCGCGCATGGTGTGCAGCAGCTCGATCGGCGACGGCGCGCCGTCGTCGAGCGGACGCACCGGTGCGGTGATCGGCTCGGGAGCGACCGGCTCGGTGAAATGCCCGGGTGCGCTCAGCGCCGGGTCCGGTTCGATCTCGACTTCATAGCCGGCGATGCGCACCACCGCGCCGATCCGCAGCGGCACCGGCGCGTCGATCGCGCGGCCGTCGAGCTGCGAGCCGTTGCGGCTGCCCAGGTCGCGGTAGACCAGCTGGCCGTCCTCGACGTCGATGCGCCCGTGATGCCGCGAAACCTGCGCGCCTGGCAGCTGGATCTCGTTGTCGGCTGCGCGGCCGATGCGCACGCTGCCCGCATACAGGTTGCGGCGGAAACGGAAAGTGCCGGCGGTGTTCCTGACCGAGATGACCCACATCGCCCGTGGTTCCTGCGCGGACCGGTCCGCAGCGTAGCAAATGCCGGCGACGTGCGGCGGCTTGGCGCTGCCGCCGGTCTGCGCTAGCGTGCCGCGTCGCCCCTTGCCGCGAGAACGCCCATGCTCAGACCGCGCTATCCGCTCTTTCTCGCTAATCGTCCGCAGGACGGTGTCGGGACGCTGCCGGTGACCGACAAGTATTCGGGCGCGCCGGCCTGCGAGGTCGCGCTGGCCGACCGTGCCCTGGTCACCGCCGCGATCGACGAGGCCGCGCGCGCGGCGCGGCCGATGGCCGAGCTGCCCGCCTATGCCCGTCAGGCCGTTCTGGAACACTGCGTGCTGCGCTTCCAGCAGCGCGCCGACGAACTGGCCGAGGCGCTGTGCATCGAGGCCGGCAAGCCGATCAAGGATGCGCGCGGCGAAGTCACGCGACTGATCGACACCTTCAAGTACGCAGCCGGCGAGGCCGTGCGCATCGGTGGCGACTACCTGCCGCTGGACATCAGCGCGCGCGCGCGGAACTACTGGTCGGTGATCCGGCGCGTGCCGGTCGGGCCTTGCGCGTTCATCAGTCCGTTCAATTTTCCGCTCAACCTGGCCGCGCACAAGATCGCACCGGCGATCGCCGCCGGCTGTCCGTTCGTGCTCAAGCCGGCGAGCGCCACGCCGGTCGGCGCGCTGCTGATCGGCGAGGTGCTGGCCGAGACCGAGCTGCCGCCGGGCGCGTTCTCGATCCTGCCGTGCAGTCCGGACGACGCCGAGCCGCTGGTCACCGACGCGCGCATCAAGCTGCTGTCGTTCACCGGCTCGCCGGCCGTGGGCTGGGACCTGAAGGCGCGCGCCGGGCACAAGCAGGTCGTGCTCGAACTGGGTGGCAACGCCGCCTGCATCGTCGATGCCGACACCGACCTCGACGATGCGGTGCAGCGCCTCGTGTTCGGCGCGTTCTACCAGTCCGGCCAGTCCTGCATCAGCGTGCAGCGCATCCTCGTGCACGCGTCGATCTACGAGGCGCTGCGCGAGCGTCTGGTGGCCGCGACCCGCGCGCTGCGCTGCGGTGATCCCCGTGACGAGGCGACCTTCGTCGGCCCGATGATCTCCGCGCGCGAGGCCGGGCGCCTGCACGGCTGGATCGAGGCGGCGCGGGCGCGCGGCGCACGGCTGCTGTGCGGCGGCGCGCGCGACGGCGCGATGCTGACACCGGCGCTGCTCGAGGACGTGCCGCGCGACTGCGAGCTGTATGCGCGCGAGGCGTTCGGCCCGGTCGCACTGCTGGCGCGTTTCACCGACTTCGACGCTGCGCTCGACGAAGTCAACGACAGTCGGTACGGCCTGCAGGCCGGCGTGTTCACGCGCGACCTGCACAAGGCGCGGCGCGCCTGGGACCGGCTCGAAGTGGGCGGCGTCGTCATCGGCGACGTGCCGAGCTTCCGGGTCGATCACATGCCCTACGGCGGCGTCAAGGAGTCCGGGCTGGGCCGCGAGGGGATCGCCTGGGCCATCGAGCACCTGACCGAGCCACGCATCCTGGTGGTGCGCACGCCACCCTGACGGGGCGCCCGGACTGGGCGGACGCGCCAGCCCTGTGGCAAATTCTCACCACAGACGGTCGAAGGTACAGGGGCCTTAGACTACTGCGGATGAACCAGCGTCGGTTCCGTCACGTCGTGCACGCCATCACCGCGTTGACGGTGTGGCTCCTGCTGTCCCTGCTGGCGACCTATCTCGTGTCGCTGCAGCGCACGGCCGACCGCGTCGCGCAGCGCGATCAGACGCTGCTGCATGCCGCGGCGCTGCGTGCGCGCATCGAGAGCGAGTTGAGCGCCACCGCCTATCTGGCGCAGGGACTGGTGGCCTACATCAATGCGCGCGGGCCGCTCGATCCGGCCAGCGTGCAGCGGGCGCTGGCGCGGCTCTACCAATCCGGCCGTCACCTGCGCAGCATCGGCATCGCGCCGGACAACCGCATCGCCTTCATTTATCCGCAGATCGGCAACGAGCAGGCCATCGGGCTGCGCTACGAGGATCAGCCGGATCAGTGGCCGGCGGTGCGCCGCGCGATGGAGACCGGCTCGGCGGTGCTCGCCGGGCCGGTGGATCTGGTGCAGGGCGGGCAGGCGCTGATCAACCGCTCGCCGGTGTTCGTCGATGGCGATCGCTACTGGGGCGTGGTCAGCGTGTCGATCGACCTGCCTGCATTCCTGCGCGCGGTGGGGCTCGGCGACGTTGAGTCCGGTGTGCAGATCGCGCTGCGCGGCAGGGACGGACTGGGTGCGCGCGGCGATCTGATCGCCGGCGATGCCACGGTCTTCGACGATTCGCCGATCCGCATGGTGCTGGCGATTCCGGGGGGCAGCTGGGAACTCGCGGCACGGCCGAGCGCCGGCTGGGACCGCCGGCCGATTCACAGCCTGCTGCTGCCCTACGTGGCCTATGGCGGCGCCTTCGTGCTCGCCGCGCTGCTGTGGCTGGCCTTGAACGAGCGCAACAAGGTGCTCGCGGCGCGCGCCGAGATGCAGCAGCTGGTCGAACAGCTCAGCGCCGCGAACCACGAGCTCGAGCACCTGTCCGAGACCGACCCGCTGACCGGCGTGCCGAATCGCCGCGGCCTCGAAGAAGTGCTGACGCTGGAATGGCGTCGCTGCAAGCGCCAGCACGAGCCGCTGACGCTGCTGATGATCGATATCGACCAGTTCAAGGCCTACAACGACGCACGCGGTCATCTGCAGGGCGACCAGTGCCTGCGCCAGGTCGCCGCGACGCTCAAGGCGACCGCCAGCCGCGCCGGCGAGTTCGTCGCGCGCATCGGTGGCGAGGAGTTCATGATGGTGCTGCCGGGGACCGCTGCCGGGCAGGGCATCCTGCAGGCCGAGCGGGTGCGTGCGGCCGTCGAACACGCCCGTTTGGAGCACGGTTCGTCGCCGGTTTCACCCTTTGTGACGGTCAGCATCGGCGTGGCGACCCGTGCGCCGCATTCGTCGGTCACGCTCGAAGCCCTGCGCGAGGCCGCCGACTCGGCGCTCTACGAGGCCAAGCACCAGGGACGCAACCGGGTCTGCGTCGCGCCGGACCACGGCGGCGCGGCGCTGGCTCAGGTGTCGAACAGCACGACCTGACGCACGGCCTCGCCGCGCGCGAGCCGGTCGAAGGCGAGATTGATGTCGTCGAGGGGCAGGGTGTGCGTCAGCAGCTTCTCGACCGGCAGGCGACCGGTACGGTGCAGGGCGATGTAGCGCGGCAGGTCGCGCGACGGCACCGCCGAGCCCATGTACGAGCCCTTCACGGTGCGTTCCTCGGTGACCAGGCTGACCGCGGAAATCGCGAACTGCTTGCCCGGATGCGGCAGGCCCACCGTCACCGTCATGCCGCCGCGCCGCGTCGCCGCATAGGCCTGCGCCAGCGCCGCCTCGGAGCCGGCGGTCTCGATCGCGTAGGCGGCACCGCCGCGCGTGTGCTCGCGGATCGCGGCGACCGACTCGGCGCCGCCGGCGAGCACCGTGTGCGTCGCGCCCAGACTCTTCGCGAGTTCGAGCTTGGCCGGCAGCACATCGACGGCGACGATCGGATCGGCACCGGCCGCGACCGCGCCCAGCAGCGCCGCCAGGCCCACGCCGCCCATGCCGAAGATCGCCACGCTCTCACCCGGGCCGACGCGTGCGGTGTTGACGACTGCGCCGACGCCGGTCATCACCGCGCAGCCGAACAGCGCGGCGATCTGCGGCGGCAGCGCGCGGTCGATGCGCACGGCCGAGCGCGCCGAGACGACCGCATACTCGGCGAAGGCGGAGACGCCCAGGTGGTGGTTCAGCGCGCTGCCGTCGGCGGCGTGCCAGCGGCGTGCGCCGGACAGCAGCGTGCCGGCGACGTTGGCCCTGGCGCCCGGTTCGCACAGCGCGGCGCGGCCGCTGGCGCAGAAGTCGCAGTGACCGCAACTGGGCACGAAGGCGAAGACGACGGCGTCGCCGCGCGCGAAACCCGGCGTGTCGGCGCCGGTCTCGACGACTTCGCCGGCGGCCTCGTGGCCGAGCACCATCGGCATCACGCGCGGCCGCGATCCGTCGATCACCGATAGGTCGGAGTGGCACAGGCCGGCGGCACGCACCTTCACCAGCAGCTCTCCCGGGCCGGGCGGATCGAGCTCGACTTCGTCGAGGTGCAGCGGCAGCGAGCGCGCATACGGCGCCGGCAGGCCCATCTGACGGAGGACGGCGGCGCGCACTTTCATGGCAGGCTCTCGGCTTCTGGGCGCTGCAGGCGGTGCAACGCGCTGCGCAGCGCATCGGGGATCGGCACCGGGCGGCGCGTGTGCCGATCGACGAAGACGTGCACGAACCAGCCCTCCGCGGCCGGCGCCTCCGCGGCCTCGCCGAACAGCCCGATCTCGTAGCGCACGCTGGAACGGCCCAGATGCGCGACGCGCAGGCCGGCATCGATGGCGTCCGGGAAGGCCAGCGCGTCGAGGAAGCGGCAGTGCGACTCCGCGCACAGGCCGATCACCGGCCCGGCGTGGATGTCCAGGCCGCCGTCGCGGATCAGGTAGGCGTTGATCACGGTGTCGAAGTAGCTGTAGTACTCGACGTTGTTGACGTGGCCATAGACGTCGTTGTCCTTCCAGCGCGTGCCGATGCGCCGGAAGTGCGGATAGCCGCTGCGCGGGGAGGGGGTGTGGTTCATGGCCCGATCTTATGTCCGTTGCCGGCCTGCTGCATCCGCCGCCGGTATCGCAGACAATCGGCAGCCCGACCCCACAGCGAGAGGAGAGCAGGCGATGGCGAACTTCGTTCCCGGTCAGATGATGGAGGCGCCGCTGCTGGTGTCGTCGCTGCTGGTGCACGCCGAGGCCTATCACGGCGACACCGAGATCGTGTCGCGCACCGTCGAAGGCGGCCTGCACCGCTATACCTATGCGCAGGCCGCGCGGCGCAGCCGCCAGCTCGCCAACGCGCTCAGGCGCCTGGGCGTGCAGCCGGGCGAGCGCGTCGCCACGCTGGCCTGGAACGGCTACCGGCACTTCGAGCTGTACTACGCCGTGTCCGGTTCCGGCGCGATCATGCACACGATCAACCCGCGCCTGTTCCCGGAACAGATCGCGTGGATCATCGAGGATGCACAGGACACGGTGCTGTGCTTCGACCTGACCTTCGCGCCGCTGGTCGAGGCGATCGCGGCGAAATGCAAGACGATCAAGCACTGGGTGGCGATGACCGATCGTGCGCATCTGCCTGCGCACAAGATCCCCAACCTGATCTGTTACGAGGACTGGGTCGAGGCCGAATCCGACCAGTACGACTGGCCCGAGTTCGACGAGAAGAGCGCCTGCACGCTGTGCTACACCTCGGGCACGACCGGCCATCCCAAGGGCGTGCTGTACTCGCACCGCTCGATGATGCTGCACACCCTGGCCGGCGCCGTGCCGGACGTGTTCGGCCTGTCGGCGCGCGACAGTGTCCTGCCGGTGGTGCCGATGTTCCACGTCAACGCCTGGGCGATTCCCTACGCCGCGCCGATGGTGGGCGCCAAGCTGGTGTTCCCCGGCGCGGCGCTCGACGGCGCCAGCCTGCACGAGCTGTTCGAGACCGAGGGCGTGACCTTCTCCGCCGGCGTGCCGACGGTGTGGCAGGGCCTGCTGCAGCACCTGCAGGCCAACAAGCTGCGGCTGACGACGCTCAAGCGCTGCGTGATCGGCGGGTCGGCCTGTCCGCCGGCGCTGATGCAGACTTTCGAGCGCGACTATGGCGTGAAGATCCATCACGCCTGGGGCATGACCGAGATGTCACCGCTGGGCACCTTCAACAACCTCAAGATCAAGCACCTCAAGCTGCCGAAGGACGCGCAGTTCGCCATCGAGACCAAGCAGGGCCGGCCGCCGTTCGGCGTGCAGCTCAAGATCGTCGATGCCGACGGCCGCGAACTGCCGCGCGACGGCAAGGCCTTCGGCGACCTGCTGGTCAAGGGTCACTGGATCATCGATCGCTACTACCGGATCGACCAGAGTCCGCTCAGGGACGGCTGGTTCCCGACCGGCGACGTCGGCACCCTCGACGCCGACGGTTTCCTGCAGATCACCGATCGTTCCAAGGACGTGATCAAGTCCGGCGGCGAGTGGATCAGTTCGATCGACCTCGAAAACGTCGCCTGCGCGCATCCGGCGGTGGCGCAGGCCGCGGCCATCGCCGCCTATCACCCCAAGTGGGACGAGCGGCCGCTGCTGGTGGTGGTCAAGAAGCCGGGTCAGGACGTCACGCGCGAGGAGATCCTGGCGCTGTATCCCGGCAAGGTCGCCAAGTGGTGGATCCCGGACGATGTCGTCTTCGTCAGTGAACTGCCGATGACGGCCACCGGCAAGATCTCCAAGCTGCGCCTGCGCGAGCAGCTCAAGGACCACAAGCTGCCGACTGCCTGAGCTATTGCAGCACCAGGTACGCGGCGACGCCGAGTCCGAGGAGGGCCGTGAGTATCGTCGTCACCGGCGCCAGCGACAGCCAGTAGCCGGCGGGGATCTCGGCCGGCTGCAGCCCGCGCAGCACGCGCCGGTGCTGCAGCGTCGCCAGCAGTGCGAGCGCCGCGCCGGTGGCGATGAAGGCGATGCCCAGCACATAGGCGGCCGGCGATTCGGCGCTCACCCTGGCCTGCGCGTTGAGGAAGTGCACGAACAGCGCGAAGCGCTCGATCAGGAAGCCGAAGGCCATCAGCGTCAGGCAGGTGCGTTGCCAGGCGAGCAGCGTGCGTTCGGCGGCGAACAGGACGCGCGGATCCTGGAGTGACGACATGGCCTTTCCCCGAGATTCGATTGGGTGTCCATGGTCGCCCGGCGGGCCGCGGCTGTGAAGCGCGCCGTGCGGGCAACAAAAAACCCGCCGGCAACGCTGCCGGCGGGTGTGAACGCAGGACTGCGTATTACTCGATCACCTTGAGTTCGACGCGGCGGTTTTCCTCGCGGCCTTCCTCGGTGTCGTTGGTCGCGATCGGCTGCGATTCACCATAGCCGACCGGCGACATGCGCTTGGCTTCGACCTCGTGCTCGACCAGGTAGGCCTTGACGGCGATCGCGCGCCGCTCGGACAGGCTCTGGTTGTAGGCGTCGGTGCCGATGCTGTCGGTGTGACCCTGCAGTTCGACATCGACGTCCGGGTAGGCGCGCAGCGTGCCGGCGACCTCGTTGAGGATCTCGCGCGCTTCGGGCGTCAGGCGGTCGGAGTCGAACTCGAACTTCACGCCGCGCAGGATGAACTTGCGCTCGGCCGCGCAGCCGTTCTCGTCCACCTGTTCGCCCGGACGCGGCTTGCGGCAGTCATCGACCAGGGCGCAGCCATTGGCGAGGACCTTGGCGCCGGCCGGTGTGTTCGGGCATTCGTCGTCGGCGTCGAGCACGCCGTCGCCGTCGGCATCCAGCGGGCAGCCGACCTCGTTGACCTGCACGCCCGGCAGGGTGTTCGGGCACTGGTCCTGCGAGTCGGGCACGCCGTCGCCGTCGGAGTCGAGATCGGCTTGTTCGACCGGCTCCGGCTCCGCGACGGGGGCCTCCACCGGCGTCACGCCCAGCGGCAACAGCAGGCCCACGTTGAACAGCGCGTCCTGGAAGGCGCCGTTCTCCTTGCCGACGCCCGCCTGCTTGCGGTCGTGCTGGTCGGTGCGGTAGCGCGCCTCGGCGCGCAGCGCGATGTAGCGGTTGAACGGGAAGAGATAGCCGGCGCCGACATCGAACACCGTCGATTTGAAGTTCGGAATCGGGCCGGGATGCGTGTCGGTGCGGCCGTACATCAGCGCGAGCAGGCCGTAGAAATTCGGCACCTTGTTCGACAGGAAGACCATCGCGCCCAGGCCGGCGCCCTTGAGTTCGGCGGCGTCGCCGGAACCCGAGTCGGGGTCCATCTGCGAATAGTAGCCGGTCAGCTCCAGCGCCAGGCCGTCGGTCATCTTCTTGCCGATCGTGATCATGCCGCCCATGCCGTCGTCCGTCCCGCGATCCTTGTCGGCGCGCGTGTACGAGAACATCGGCGAGACGTAGTAGTGCCGGCCGGTCAGCGCCTGGGTGGAGAAGAGTCCCGGTGCGTCGGCGTCGCCCGCATCGGCGTCGTCGTCCTGAGCCAGCACCGGCTGGCCGAACCCCAGCGTCAACAGCAATGCGAACAGCCCCCAGCCCCCAAAAACGTACTTTGGCCTCATCAGCTTCTCCCCAGATTCCGTCCGCGTCAGGACGATTGATCGCATAACTATAGCAGCGGCTTTCGCGGAATTGGGCATCGGCGCGCGGGGCGCCGCTATAATCCGCGCCCGTCACACCCAGAACCCCCATGGAAGCCCAGCAGATCCGTACCGAGGTGAAAGCCCTGCAGGCGCGTTTCGACGCGCTGCGGGGCTATCTTTGACTACGACAACAAACGCGACCGGCTGGTCGAAGTCAACGCCGAGCTGGAGCGCAACGACGTCTGGAACGATCCCGAACGTGCGCAGAACCTGGGCCGCGAACGCGCGCGCCTGGAGGATGTCGTGCAGCCGATCGAGCGCGCCGAGAACGGTCTGAAGGACGCGCTGGAACTGCTCGAACTGGCTGAGAGCGAGAACGACACCTCGACGATCGACGAGATCGCCCGCGACCTGGCCGGACTCGATCGCCTGGCCGCGGACCTCGAGTTCAAGCGCATGTTCAGCGGCGAACTCGACGCCGCCAACGCCTATCTCGACCTGCAGGCCGGCTCCGGCGGCACCGAGGCCCAGGACTGGGCCGAGATGCTGCTGCGCATGTACATGAAATGGGCCGATGCCAAGGGCTTCAAGGTCGAGCTGATGGAGCGCTCGGACGGCGAAGTCGCCGGCATCAAGTCGGCGACGATCTACGTGCAGGGCGACTACGCCTACGGCTGGCTGCGCACCGAGACCGGCGTGCACCGGCTGGTGCGCAAGTCGCCGTTCGATTCCGGCAACCGCCGTCACACCTCGTTTGCCGGCGTGTTCGTCTCGCCGGAAGTCGATGACGACATCGAGATCGAGATCAATCCCGCGGACCTGGAAGTGGCGACGTACCGTTCCAGCGGTGCCGGCGGCCAGCACGTCAACAAGACCGAGTCGGCGATCCGCATCAAGCACGTGCCATCGGGTATCGTCGTCGCCTGCCAGACTGAGCGCAGCCAGCATGCCAACCGCGACCGCGCGATGAAGATGCTCAAGGCGCGCCTCTACGAGATCGAGATGCAGAAGCGCAACGCGCAGAAGCAGGCGCTGGAGGACTCCAAGGACGACATCGGCTGGGGCAGCCAGATCCGCTCGTACGTGCTCGACCAGTCGCGCATCAAGGATCTGCGCACCGGTGTCGAGATCGCCGACACGCAGAAGGTGCTCGACGGGCACCTCGATCCGTTCATCGAAGCGAGCCTGAAGCAGGGGCTTTAGCGGTGAGACCTGAGGTGTGAGACGTGAGACGGAACAGCACACCCACACGCCTGACGTCTCACGTCTCACATCGCACGAGACCAAAATGACCGACCAACACCACACCCCGCCGCAGCTCGACGAGAACCACATCATCGCCACGCGGCGCGAGAAGCTCGCGCGGCTGCGCGCCGAGGGCCAGGCGTTCCCCAACGACTTCCGCCGCGACACGCTCGCCGAGTACCTGGTCGGCAGCTACGGCGAGCGCGATGCCGCCTCGCTGGAGAACGAGACCGAGGTATTCGCGCTCGCCGGCCGGCTGATGGCCAAGCGCGTGATGGGCAAGGCCAGCTTCGGCCAGCTGCAGGACATGTCGGGCCGTATCCAGATCTTCGTGCAGCTCAACGCCGTCGGCGAGGCGGCCTACGAGGCGTTCAAGCATGCCGACGTCGGCGATGTCATCGGCGTGCGCGGCACGGTGTTCAAGACCAAGACGGGCGAGCTGTCGGTCAAGGTCAGCACGCTCCGGCTGCTGGTGAAGAACCTGCGGCCACTGCCGGAGAAGTGGGCGGGTCTGACCGACACCGAGGTACGCTACCGCCAGCGCTACCTGGACCTGATCGTCAATCCCGAGGTCAAGATCACGTTCGAGAAGCGCGGCAAGGCGGTGCGCTTCATCCGCAACTTCCTCGACACGCTCGGCTTCATCGAGGTCGAGACGCCGATGCTGCAGCCGATTCCCGGCGGCGCGGCGGCGCGCCCGTTCGTGACGCACTACAACGCGCTGGGACGCGATTTCTACATGCGCATCGCGCCCGAGCTGTATCTCAAGCGTCTGGTCGTCGGCGGCTTCGAGAAGGTTTACGAGATCAACCGCAACTTCCGCAACGAAGGTCTTTCGACGCGGCACAACCCCGAGTTCACGATGCTGGAGTTCTACCAGGCCTACGCGGACTACCGCGATGCGATGGACCTGGTCGAGACCCTGCTGCGCGATGTCGCCACCGCGGTCAACGGTTCCGGCAAGCTGGTCAACCAGAACCGCGACTACGACCTCGACCGGCCGTTCAACCGCTGGACGATGAAAGAAGCGGTGCTGCGCTTCAACCCGGACATCGACGCCGGCATCTTCGATGACCGCGAGCGCCTCGCCGCCTATGCGAAGAAGGTCGGCGGCGACGTCAAGCCATCCTACGGCTGGGGCAAGCTCCTGACCGAGATCTTCGAGAAGACGGTGGAGCATGAACTGCTCGATCCGACCTTCATCACCGAGTTCCCGACCGAGGTCTCGCCGCTGGCGCGCAGCAACGACGCCGATCCGCAGATCACCGACCGCTTCGAGCTGTTCATCGCCGGCCGCGAAGTCGCCAACGGCTTCTCGGAGCTGAACGATCCGGACGACCAGGCCGCGCGCTTCCATGCCCAGGTCGCCGCCAAGCACGCCGGCGACGACGAGGCGATGCTGTTCGACGCCGACTACATCCGCGCCCTCGAATACGGCCTGCCGCCGGCCGCGGGCGTCGGCATCGGCATCGACCGGCTGGTGATGTTCCTGACGGATTCGCCGAGCATCCGCGACGTGCTGCTTTTTCCGCAGATGCGGCCGGAAGTCTGATCAAGCTCGGGGGGGCGCGGAAAAAGGGACCTGGGGCCCCAGCCCCAGGTGCGCGCCGGGCAAGGATCGCCACCGGCGATCCTTGAAAGCCCCGGCTTGCTTCCGCAGATGCGGCCGGAAGTCTGATCAAGCTCGGGGGCGCGGAAAAAGGGACCTGGGGCCCCAGCCCCAGGTGCGCGCCGGGCAAGGATCGCCACCGGCGATCCTTGAAAGCCCCGGCTTGCTTCCGCAGATGCGGCCGGAAACCTAATCAAACTCGCGCGAGGCGGAAAAAGGACCTGGGGCCCCAGCCCCAGGTGCGCGCCGGCAGGATCGGAGAATTGCCCGCGTCCGGCGTGTGTCAGCTGCCGACCAGCAGACGGTCCAGTTCGGCGAGGTCGGACGGTGCGAGGCTGCCGGCGGCGGCCTTGAGACGCAGGACCGACAGCAGGTAGTCGTAGCGCGACTGGTCGTAGTTGCGCCGCGCCGCGTAAAGCTGCTGCTGGGCGTTGAGCACGTCCACCGCGGTGCGCGTGCCGACCTCGAGGCCGGTTTCGCTGGCCTCCAGGGCCGTCGTGCTGGAGACCACCGCCTGCTTGAAGGCACGCACGCGCGCCGCCCCGGTGACCACGCCCTGGTAAGCGTCACGCGTGCTGCGCTCGACCTGGCGTCGCGCACCTTCGAGCTCCGCCGTCCGCTGGTCGCGCGTGGCGATCGACTGGCGCACGGCGGATTGCGTCGCGCCACCGGCGAACAGCGGCAGCGTGACGCCCAGCGTCACCGAACTGCTTTCGGTTTCCTGCGGGAAGCTGCCGGATTCCGACGTGCTGTCGCGGTAAGCGCCCTGCACGCCCACGGTCGGCAGGTGGCCGGCGCGTGCAACCTGAATGCCGCGCTCGGCGATGTTGCGGTTCAGGCTGGCGATCAGCAGATCGAGGTTGCCATCGAGCGCGTCCCCGACCCAGCGGTTGGCATCGGCCGGGTCGGGTGAGGGCAGGGGGATGTCCTGCGCCAGCGGCGCCAGCGGCGGCACCGGCGTTCCGGTGATCTGGCCCAGTGCGAGGATCGCGCTGTCGAGTTGCTGCTGCGCCTGGATCTCCTGTGCGACCGTCAGGTCGTAGCGGGCCTGCGCTTCCTGGACATCGGTGATCGCCGACAGCCCGACCTCGAAACGCTTCTTCGCCTGCTCCAGCTGGCGTTCGACGGCCGCCTTCTCCGCCTGGGCCGAGCGCAGATTGTCGCTGGCGCCGAGCAGGCCGAAATAAGCCTCGGCCACGCGCAGCAGCAGCGCCTGTTCCGCCGAGCGGTACGTCGCCTGGGCCAGCGCGACCTGCTCGCCGGCCTGCTGCAGCCGGCGCCAGCTGGCGACGTTGACGATCGCCTGGTTGACGGTGACCGTCAGCGTCTCGTCGTTGCCCTTGTTGTCGATCGGGAAGGTGGTGCCGCCCTGTTCGAACGAGCCGGTCGTCTTGGCGTAGCCATAGTTGTAGCCGCTGCTCAGTTGCGGCAGCAGTGCCGCGCGTGCCTGCGGCTTTGCTTCGACCGCGGCGTCGCGGGCATGGCGCGCCGCCTGGATCGTCGTGTCGTTCGCGGTGGCCAGCTCGTAGATGCGCATGAGGTCGTTGGCATGCGCGAGCCCCGGCAGCAGCAGGGCGATGGCCAGCAAGCGATGGAGTGGATGCATGAGAGTCCTTGTCATTGTTGGCGGAGTGACGTGGGTCCTTAGTGGTGCGCCGGCCCGAGGCGGGCGCATCGCGGCAGGTCTTGGATGGCCTCGTCCCGCCCCGGGTTCAACGCAGCGGACTTCGGCCTGGTCTTGTCGTGCGGGGTGACCGTCCAGCGCGCATTATTCACCCAAACGCCAGCGTTGCGCCGTCAGTGCACGGTGAACCGCGCCAGTCCGAGCAGCTGGCCGCTGTGCGTGACCACCCGCACTTCCCAGCGACCACGCGGATCGGCCGGAAAGACGGTCTTGCGTGACCAGGCGCGGTAGCCGGCCTCGCGTCCGCCGCTGACGTCCAGCGTCACGACGTCGATGGTCCGGCCATCCAGCCGCCAATGATGTTCGACGCGCTCACGCAGGCCGCGCGGCACCCGGATGCTGGTCCAGGCATAGAGGCCGTGGCGGCGGAGATCCTCCGCAGCGATGTCGCGGATCGCCGGTCCGGCCGATCGCGCGGCCGGATCCACCGAGGCCGTCATGCGCATGTCGGCGACCCACAGCGTCGCCGGCGGAATCATCGTGCGGAGCTGCCAACCGAGTCCGGCCAGCGCGAGTGCGAGCAGCACGGCGAGGGGCAGTCGCAGCGGGGCTCTTGCCAGCAGCGCATGCCAGGCCGGGACGCTGACGATGCCCAGGCAGGCCAGCGCGAGCCCGAGACTTTGCGCGGTGGTCAGGTGCCAGAGCATCGGTGCGGCGGTCAGCGCGGTGACAAAGCCCGAGACGGCGTGCAGGCCCCACACGGCGGCACGGCGCGGCAGCACGTGACGGTAGTAGAGCGGGTCGGTGATGGTCATCAGCGCCAGCAGCGTCATCGTCGCGGTGAACAGCAGGTGCGGCGAGGCCCAGGCCGTGGTCGCGAAGAAGAATGGCAGTGTGAAGAACAGAGATTCCTGGTGCAGGGCCTGCGCGGCGTAACCGAGCAGCCAGGGCGGCGGCCGCCAGCGTGGCCGCTCGTCCGCGAGGCGCAGCAGTGCCGGCTCGCAGGCGGCCAGCAGCCAGGACAGCGGCAGGAGGATCACCAGCGCCTGCGCGACGCGCTCCTGCCGGCTGATCAGCGCGAAACTGGCGATGCCGCCGAGGAAGCTGAGTGCGGCGATCGCATGCCGCCAGCGGTCCCACAGTGCGCGCCAGCGGCCGGCCGGTGGTGGCGCCGCGGTCATCCCTGCGTCTGCGGATACACCAGCGCGGCGAGTTCGGTGCGGCTATAGACGCCGAGTTTGCGATAGACGCGGTACAGGTGATTGGCCACCGTCGAAGGCGCCACGCCGATCTTCTTGGCGACCTGCTTGAAGGACAGACCCTGGGCGACGCAGGTGACGATCTCGCGCTCGCGCAGCGTCAGGCGGTCGAGCGGTCCGGCCGGCCAGATCGTCAGCAGCGACAGATCGCCCAGCGGCTCGCAGCGCACCATCAGATCCTGGAAACCGATCGTCTGGTCCGGCTCCGGAATCGGGATCGGCAGTTCGTTCGGGTCGCGGTTGGGGAAGCGTTCGTCGAGTATGTCGAGGAAACGCACCGTGGCCTCGTGGAACGCGCCGGCCGAATCGACCACCGCCGCGCCGGCGCCGGTCGGCCGTGCCGCATGCGTCTTCGCCAGATGCAGGAAGAAGGCGTGCGAGGCGGCGTTGAACAGATGGAACGTGAAGCGCTTCTGGTAGGCACGTTCGGCCTCGGTGAAGCGGTGCTCGCGGTTCTTGCGGTACAGCGTGACCAGTGAGTACAGGCCGGAGCGGTGATCCAGATGGCCGGTGGAGAGGATCCGGTGGATGCCGTAGGGCGCGAAGGCGCGCTGGTAGATCTCCGACTCGAAGAACTCGTCGTCGGACATCACGCTGGCCATGTCCACCGGCGTGTCGAGGTTCTGCAGGATGCGCGGGATGATCGGATTGATCCGCGTGGTCGATTCGAGGATCTGCGGGAACTCCGGCGGCAGGTCGGTGACGGTCACGGTATGGAACTTCCACTGCGTCACGCCGCCGCTGCCCCACAGCGCCGCATCGAAGGGCACCACGGTTTGCAGCTGGCGCAGCGCCCAGGCGCGGAAGTCCTCGGCCGACACCGACAGGGCCGAGCGGTAGAGGCGGGAGATGACGCGGTCCGCCGGATCGATGCTGTCGTTCTGGGCGATCGAGGACGTGCCGCGGTTCATCGGACCCTTTTAAGCGGTTTTTACTATCGGCTCAAGTCGGTGGCCTGCGGATAATGCAAGGCTTGCATCCCGGCCGGCGTGCCGGGACACCGACCAAGGGGTTGGGGAGCTAGGGGGTGGCGGCCTGCGGGCCGCCTTTTTTTGCGCGCGTGTCCGTCCTGGACAAGCCGGCGCCATCCCTGGCGCCGACTTTCAAAACAAGCGCTCCGGGTCTTGAAACCTGACGGGCCGTCCCCAACAATTAGCAGCCTTTCATTGCGAGTGCTAACAACGCGGCCGCGCCAGCGGCCGTCGCGCTTGCGGTGGCACATTCAAGTCATTGAACCATCGGGAGATTTACACATGAATCTGCGCCCCCTGCACGATCGCGTGATCGTCAAGCGTCTGGAGGAAGAGAAGAAGTCGGCCGGCGGCATCATCATCCCGGACAACGCGGCCGAGAAGCCGGTCCGGGGTGAAGTGCTCGCGGTGGGCCCCGGCAAGAAGACCGAGGACGGCAAGCTCGTCCCCATGGACGTCAAGAAGGGCGACATCGTCCTGTTCGGCAAGTACTCGGGTTCCGAGGTCAAGGTCGATGGCGAAGAACTCCTCGTGATGCGCGAGGACGACATCATGGCCGTCTTCACCAAGAAGTGACCTGCGCGGAGCGCAGGTCGTCCCCGCGCAGGCGGGGATCCGGCCTGGCTCCCTCCTTATCAAGCAACCCTGGATTCCCGCGTGTGCGGGAGTGACGGATCAAAAATCTGAGGAATCAAAGATGGCAGCCAAAGAAGTGAAGTTCGGTGACGACGCGCGCAGCCGCATGGTGGCTGGCGTCAACATCCTGGCCAACGCGGTCAAGGTCACGCTCGGCCCCAAGGGCCGCAATGTCGTGCTGGAGAAGTCCTTCGGCGCCCCGACGGTGACCAAGGACGGCGTCTCGGTCGCCAAGGAGATCGAGCTCAAGGACAAGTTCGAGAACATGGGCGCGCAGCTGGTCAAGGAAGTCGCGTCCAAGACCTCCGACGAAGCCGGTGACGGCACCACCACCGCGACCGTGCTGGCGCAGGCGATCGTCAACGAGGGTCTGAAGTCGGTCACCGCCGGCATCGACCCGATGGAGATCAAGCGCGGCATCGACAAGGCCGTCGAGGCCGTCGTCGCCGAGCTCAAGAAGATGTCCAAGCCGTGCAAGGACCGCAAGGCGATCGCCCAGGTCGGCACCGTGTCGGCCAACAACGACGAGTCGATCGGCGAGCGCATCGCCGAGGCGATGGACAAGGTCGGCAAGGAAGGCGTGATCACCGTCGAGGACGGTTCGGGCCTGGCCGACGAGCTCGACGTCGTCGAGGGCATGCAGTTCGACCGCGGCTACCTGTCGCCGTACTTCATCAACAACGCCCAGTCGCAGCAGTGCGAGCTGGAGAACCCGCTGATCCTGATCACCGAGAAGAAGATCTCCAACATCCGCGAGATGCTGCCGGTGCTCGAAGGCGTGGCCAAGCAGGGCAAGCCGCTGCTGATCATCGCTGAGGACGTCGAGGGCGAGGCGCTGGCGACCCTGGTCGTCAACAACCTGCGCGGCATCCTCAAGGTCGCCGCCGTCAAGGCGCCGGGCTTCGGTGACCGCCGCAAGGAAATGCTCAAGGACATCGCGATCCTGACCGGCGGCATGGTCATCTCCGAGGAGCTGGGCCTGTCGCTGGAGAAGGTCTCCGTCAACGATCTCGGCACCGCCAAGAAGGTGCAGATCGACAAGGAGAACACGACGATCATCGACGGCGCCGGCAAGGCCGACAAGATCAAGGCGCGCATCGCCGAGATCAAGGCGCAGGTCGAGGCCGCGACCAGCGACTACGACAAGGAGAAGCTGCAGGAGCGTCTGGCCAAGCTCTCCGGCGGCGTCGCCGTGATCAAGGTCGGCGCCGCGACGGAAGTCGCGATGAAGGAGAAGAAGGCGCGCGTCGAGGACGCCCTGCACGCGACCCGCGCGGCCGTCGAGGAAGGCATCGTCGCCGGTGGCGGCACTGCTCTGATCCGCGCGCAGAAGGTCCTCGAGTCGCTCAAGGCGCCCACCGACGACCAGCAGGTCGGCGTCAACATCCTCAAGCGCGCCATCGAGGAGCCGCTGCGCCAGATCGTCAAGAACGCCGGCGAGGAGCCGTCGGTCATCCTCAACAAGGTCAAGGAAGCCAAGAGCGCCACGGGCTACAACGCCGGCACCGGCGAGTTCGTGGACATGATCGACGCCGGCATCATCGATCCGGCCAAGGTCACGCGCCTGGCGCTGCAGAACGCGGCTTCGGTCGCCGGGCTGCTGCTGACCACCGAGGCGATGGTCGCCGAGCTGCCGAAGAAGGAAGAGGCCCCGGCGATGCCGGCCGGCGGCGGCATGGGCGATTTCTGAAGATCGTCCCCCGACCGGACCGGGACCCTCCGCGGACCCGGTCCGCACGGCGAGCAGTGCGTGGTACGTCGGGGCGCCTCCGGGCGCCCCGATTTTTTGCGCTACGCTTGCACCGTGAAATCCTTCGAGCACGTCTATCGCCTGCACCGCATGCTCAAGAGTCACCGCTACCCGGTGCCTTTCGAGCGCATCCAGGCCGAGCTGGAATGTTCGCGCGCGACCACCAAGCGTGTGATCGCCTACCTGCGCGACGTGCTCGGCGCGCCGCTGGAGACCTCGCGCGAGCCGCGTGGTTACCGCTACACCGACGCTGCCTACGAGCTGCCCGGCTTCTGGTTCAGTGCCGAGGAACTGCAGGGTCTGCTGACGCTGCAGCAGCTGCTCGCCACCTTCCAGCCGGGCCTGCTCGACGAAGCGCTGGCGCCGATGCGGACGCGTATCGACCAGATCCTCAAGTCCCAGGGCCTGTCCGCCGACAACGCCGGCCGGCTGCGCCTGCTGCGCGCCGCCGCGCGGCCGCCGGGCCAGCACTTCGCCACCGTCGCCGCCGCGGTCTTGCAGCGCAAGCGCCTGCATCTGGAATACGAGTCGCGCGGCACCGGGCAGGTCAGCGAGCGTGTAGTCTCGCCGCAACGCCTGACGCACTACCGCGACAACTGGTATCTCGACGCCTGGTGTCACAAGTCCGCCGGTCTGCGCACCTTCGCGCTCGACTGCGTGCGGGGTGCGGACCTGCTCGACGATGCAGCGCAGGACATCGACGATGCCCGGCTCAATCTGGAACTCGGCGGTTCCTACGGCATCTTCTCCGGGACGCCGACGGCCACCGCGATGCTGCGTTTCACGCCCGAGCGCGCACGCTGGATCGCCGCCGAGCAGTGGCACCCGAACCAGCAGGGCGTGTGGCTCGCCGATGGCAGCTACGAACTGTCCGTCCCGTATCACCGCGATGAAGAACTGATCCTCGACATCCTGCGTTACGGGCCGGACGTCGAAGTCATCGCCCCGGCCGGACTGCGCATCGCCGTCGCCAGGCGCCTCGAACAGGCCGCGGCGCGCTACCGCGCGCCGTAGCGGTCCACGGGCGGTTTTCGGGCCAGGCTCAGGTTCTGAGCCTTTGGCCACTCACAATGGCGCATCGCCCACCCGAACCGGAGCCCGCCATGACCGCCGACACCCTGCCGTTCGCCGTCCAGCTCACCGCCGACCGCAAGTACCTCAACGTCCGCATTCCCGTCGACAGCCTGCCGCCCGCGTTGCGCAAGCAGCCGTCGGCGATGAACGTGCGCCTGCTGCCCGAGCAGGCGGAAATCCGCAACAAGCCTTGGCGTGGCTGGGTGCCCGAGTTTGTGCTGGCGCTGGCGCGCTGACCGCCGCGTGCGCTACGGTTGACGCACGACGCCCATCGGTGCTGGTTGTAAGGGCAGACAACAGGGAACGAGCGCTTGGGGAGAAGTGACTCGATGATTGCGTCGATGCCTTTTGTCCGAACAGCCGGCAAACCGAGCTTGGTGACATGATCGGAATGACGGATCGTTGCCATCGGATCTGGGCCAAGACGAGTATGCAGGAGGATGAGCGCTGGCACCCTCTCGCCCTGCATGTTCTGGACGTTGCCGCCTCCGCCGACGCGATTCTTGCACGCGAACCGCAGCGCACACGCGACCAGCTCGCGGCGGTGCTGGGTATGAACTGGGAACGTGCCCGACCATGGTTGCTGCTATTGGTCGCCTGCCACGATCTCGGAAAGGCTTGCCCTGGCTTTCAGTGCAAATGGCAAAACCTTTCCGGTCTGGATGCGGGCGCGAATCCGGACACGTCGGTCAATCACGCGTTTGTCAGTCAGGTCGAGCTGCGATCTCTGTTGACCGAACTCGGATGGCCGGAAGACGCGGCGGACTTGGCGGCGGATGCGGTGGGCTGTCATCACGGCGAGCGAGCGAGCCCCAACACGATCACAAATCTTGAGGGCAATCGCCGTGCGCTCGGCAAACCCGAATGGCACGCTGCCCGGCGCGCCATTTTCGAAGCCCTGACCGGTGTCTTCGCGCCGACCGAAGCGCCCACCAAGCCCACGCTCACCGGCCCGGATTTCATGATGCTTGCGGGGCTGACCAGCTTCGCTGACTGGATCGGCTCCAACGAGCAGTATTTCCCGTTTGGTGCGCCCGATGCGTGCGCCGACCTGCATGGCTGGTTTGAGAAACGACGCCAACACAATGCCGAAGCTGCCTTGAACCAAGCCGGCTGGCTACCGCGTTTGCCGCTGTCCACCGCGCATCAGACGTTCGACGCCGTCTTCGGCTTCGCCCCACGCCCCTTGCAGCAAGCCGTGGTCGACGCGCTCAGCTCGATTGACCAGCCTGCCATCCTGCTCGTCGAAGCACCGATGGGCGAGGGCAAGACCGAAGCCGCGCTCTACGCGTATCTGGAATTGCAGCGAGAGCTGGGCCATCGTGGCCTGTATGTCGCGCTGCCGACCAAGGCTACGGGCAATGCGATGTTCGAGCGCGTGCTGAAATTCCTGCGTCGCCAGCAGTGCGAAAGGCCGCTCGATCTGCAACTCCTCCATGGCGGCGCGCTGTTGAACGACACCTACCAGCACCTCAAACCCGGCGGCATTTTCGACGCCACCGCCGGCGGCGAAGTCCGTGCAGGTGAATGGTTCACCCACAAAAAGCGCGCACTGCTTTCGGAATACGGTGTCGGCACCATCGATCAGGCGCTGCTCACCATCCTCCCGGTGCGGCACCAGTTCGTGCGGCTGTGGGGGTTGGCCAACCGCGTTGTCGTATTCGACGAAATCCACGCTTACGACGCCTACACCGGCACGCTGCTGCTGCATCTCCTGCGCTGGTTGCTGGCACTGGGCTCGTCCGTCGTATTGCTCTCGGCGACGCTGCCACCGCAAATTCGCCGCCAGCTGGCCGAACTCACCGGTGCGCAACCGCCTGAGCAGGAAGCGACCTATCCGCGCCTCTCCGTCTACCAGAACGGGCAAGCGGTGTGGCAGATCGCATTCGACGCCGACCCGGCACGGCGCCTGAGTCTGACCATTGCCCCCGTCACTGCCGACCTGCCCGCCATCAAGACCGCGCTCGACGAGAGACTCGCCTCAGGCGGCTACGCGCTCGCGCTCACCAACACCGTGCAGCGTGCCCAGCAGTTGTATCGCGATTACGGCGACGGCGAACCGCTCTTAGTCGCGGGCGAGCCCGTCGGCAAACGCCTCCTCGATGGCACCGAGGTCTATCTTTTTCACGCCCGCTTTCCCGCCGACCAGCGCCAGCGCCGGGAAGATGCCGTGCTCAAGGTATTCGGCCCGCCCGGCAAAGACGAACCCTGTGTGCGCAGCGGAAGAAAACTCGTCATCGCCACCCAGGTCGCCGAGCAAAGCCTCGATCTCGACTTCGACCTCATCGTCACCGACCTCGCGCCCATCGACTTGTTGCTCCAGCGCGCAGGCCGCCTCTGGCGTCATTCGCGTGAAACGCGCCCATTAGCCAAGCCGGAACTCATCATTGCCGGGCTGGCCGAGGACTCGCCGCCCGAGTTCGGCAAACCCTTGTGGTGGAGTGCGGTGTACCGCGAAGACATCCTGCTACGCACCCGTAGCCTGTTGTGCGACAAGCCCGAGCTGCACTTGCCGGACGAAATCGACACGCTGGTCGCCAAAGTTTACGAAGAAGAAGTGGATGTGACCGAATCGCTGCAAGCGCGTCTGGAACGCGCCATGCAAAAAGCGCTTGGCGACCGCTACGCCCACGTCGGCGTGGCCAACCAGGCCATCATCGGTCTGCCCGACGACGGCTCCTGGAAGACCAGCGCCAGCTTCACCCTCTACGACGACGACGAACCCGGCGTCCACGCCAGCCTGAAGGCCAAGACCCGCCTCGGCGACGAGTCCGCCGTCGTGATTCCGATCTGCGAGCGTGACGCCTTCGATCCGGCCATTACCCCTGATGTTACCCAGGCCAAAGCCTGGTTCCTGCGCGCGATGAGCGTGTCACGCAAAAGCATCGTGAAGCCGCTGCAAGGCGAGGGTGTGCCGGAAGGCTGGAAGAAGAGCCCGCTGTTACGAAACTGCTATCCGCTGCTGCTCGACGCCGAATCGCGCTGGATCGCCGACCCCAGCGTGCAACTCTCGAACGAACTGGGGCTGATTTACCACGACAAGGAGGCCCAATGAGCCGCTTCAACCTGATCGACGAACCCTGGATTCCCGTGCGCTTTCCCGATGGCACGCGGGCGGAACTCGGGGTCAAAGAGACCCTGCTGCGGGCGAATGACATCGCCGTCATCGAAGACCCGTCGCCGCTGGTCGTGGCGAGCCTGCACCGTTTTCTGCTCGCCGTGCTGTACCGCGCGCTGGAAGGGCCGACCGACATCGATCAGGCCAAGAGCTGGTTCAAGGCCGGGCTGCCTGCGGACAAGATCGGCGCGTATCTGGAAAGGTGGCGGAATCGGTTCTGGCTGTTCGACGAGCAGTTCCCTTTTTTCCAGATCCCTGATTTCGAGCCCAAGACCTGGCGCGCGTGGACGGCACTGGCAGCCGAACACAATGCCGACAACGCCAAGGTGCTGTTCGACCACATCGACATCACCGCCGCAGGCGCCGTCCCGCCTGCGGCCGCCGCGCGCTGGCTGCTGGCAATCCAAACGTTTGCATTGGGTGGCGGCAACAGTGATTTCAAGTACACCAAAAGTGCTCCATCGGCGACGGCAGCGATGGTTCTACCTATCGGGCAGGCTCTGGAAGACACGCTGCTCTTGAGCCTCGTCCCGCAAAACCGCGCGGTGCTTGAGCAGGATTTGCCGGTCTGGGAGCGCGAGCCCGAATCGGTCGAGCGCCTCAGAGAGGGCATCGAGTGTGCCATCAGTGGCCATGCCGATCGTTACACCTGGCGAACCCGTTCAATCCGACTGCGCAGCGACGAGGCCGGCAACGTGGATGCGCTGGCCTTCGCCTCCGGGATCGAACACACATCGGATGGCCTGCAAGATCCGATGCTGGCTTACCGCATCGACGACAAAAAGGGGCGCCTGCCGATCCAGTTCAAAGAACGCGGCCTGTGGCGTGATTTCGATTCCCTGCTGCCAGACGATGCGCACCTTGCACCTGCAGTCATCGAACACGCTGCTGCGTTGACGCGTTTTACGCGTGAGCGCTTTCCGCAGTCTGTCATGGTACTGGGGCAGGCCAACGACAAGGCCAAGATCGAATACTGGCGCATGGAGCGCTTTGCCCTACCGCAAGCCTTACTCGGCGACCGCGCGATCCGCACGGAAATCCGCCAGCTTCTCAGTGACGCCAAAGGCACCCAGAAAGCCCTGTGGCAAGCGTGCAAGAATTTTGCGCGCGATCTACTGAGCCGGGGTGAGCGCGAACCCGACCCCAAGGATGTCAGCAAATTCGTCGAGCAACTCCCTGCGACACCGTCTTACTGGTCGCGCCTCGAAGCCGCCTTCCACGACACTCTGCGCAGCTACACGCTGGAACACGACCCCGACGTCATCCGCCTCGACTGGCTGAAAACCGTGAGATCCGCGTTGCGCGAGGTTTGGGCGCAACACGCCGCCAGTGTCTCGACCGGCGACGCCTGGGCGATCCGGGCGCTGGTTCGCGCCGAAGGGGCGATCAACAAGCAGCTTCGAGTGCTGGACGACGAAATCCAGAAATACGAATGCCATCTCAACCCGCAGGAGGAAACCCCATGAGTGGACTCATCGCGTGGCTGGAACAACTGAACCAGTCGGACAACAAGGCGCGGGCCGTGTTGCGCCGCAGTCTCGCGTTCGACCCTGGTCAGCACATTCCGGCTTTTCAATACGTCGAGCCATTTTTGAAAGGCGAGCAGGAAGGCTGGCGGCGCGAGGTGCATTACCTCGTCGCTGCGCTGTGGGCGGCGCATTGGCGCGAAGGTCAGCCACAGACAAGGATCAAACTCGCAGTTGCCGTGGGACTGCATGACAAAGAGCGCAGAGACAAGCTGAGTGCAAAGGAACGCAGCAAACCCACCAGCACGGAGAGGCGATTTATCACACTACTTGATGCCGACAAGGATCAACTCCCGCACCGACTGCGCCAGATGACTGCGCTGCTGAACGAGCAGCCCATCGACTTCGAGCGACTGTTGTCTGACCTACTCGACTGGCATCGCAACGACAAGCGCATCCAGAACGCCTGGGCGCGCGATTTTTATCGCACGCTCAGCCCTGCTTCCCAGGCCGAACCCGACACCGAAATGGAGACCGCCGCATGAAAACCCTGATCGAGATTCACGTCCTGCAAAACTTCGCGCCTTCCAACCTCAACCGCGACGACACCGGCGCGCCCAAGGACGCGTTCTTCGGCGGCATGCGCCGGGCGCGCGTGTCCAGCCAGTGCGGCAAGCGCGTGGTCCGGCAATTCTTCGACGAGAAAGTGCGCGAAGGAATTTTCAGTGCGGATGAACTGGCGGTGCGCACCAAACGCGTTTATCAGGCCATCGTCGATGCGCTGGCTGGCAAGCGCGACCCGGCGGAAACGCTGTCGAAAGCCGAGATCGCGCTGTCCTACGTCAAGCTCAAAGCCGCGGAGGGCGGCAAGACGCAGTATCTGCTGTTCCTCGGTCGCCGTGAAATTACTGCGCTGGCCGATGCGATCCACGAACACTGGGACGAGATCATCGCCGCAGAGGAACCCGAAGACGACACGGGCGACGCCGGCAAGAAAAAAGGCAAGAAGTCCAAAAAGGATGCAGCCAGCGCCGCCCCCAAAGCACTCAAGGACAAGCTCGAATCGATTTTCAATGGCGGGAAAGCCGTGGATCTTGCGCTATTCGGCCGCATGCTCGCCGACATGCCCGAGAAAAACCAGCACGCCGCCTGCCAGGTCGCGCACGCGATTTCCACCCACGCGGTCGAGCGTGAATTCGACTTCTACACGGCAGTCGACGACCTGAAACCGGAAGACACCGCCGGCGCCGACATGATGGGCACGGTGGAATTCAATTCGGCGTGTTACTACCGCTACGCCGTGGTCGATTGGGCCAAGCTCGTCGACAACCTGCAAGGCGACATTGACCTCGCTGCCAAGGGGCTGCGAACTTTCCTCGAAGGGTTCGTCATGGCCGAGCCGACCGGCAAGCAGAACAGCTTCGCCGCGCATAACCCGCCGGAGTTCGTCGCGGTGACGGTGTGCCATGACGCCGCGCCGCGCAACCTCGCCAATGCGTTCGAGACGGCGATCCGCGCCAAACCCGGCGAATCACTCACCCGCAAATCGGCCGAGGCCTTGGCCAAAAAGGGCGGCGAACTGGAGACGGCTTACCCGCGCAAGTGCCAGACCTATGTGCTCAATCTCGCCCGTGCCGAGTTGAGCGGCTTCGGCACGGAGGAAGGCTCGTTGGAAAAGGTGCTGGATGCGGCACTTAACGCCGTGCAGGGGTAAGACCATGCCCACGCTACTTTTACGACTGGCGGGGCCAATGCAGTCCTGGGGCACGACCAGCCGCTTCGACCAACGCGACACTGGCAAGGAGCCGAGCAAGTCCGGCGTGATCGGGCTGCTGGCTGCCGCGCTGGGGATAGACCGCGAAAATTGGAATGACCTCGAACCGCTGACGAAGCTGACGATGGGTGTACGCCATGACCGGCCCGGGGTGTTGAAACGCGACTTCCAAACCGCGCAGAACATCATTTCCGCCGACCGCTCGAAAATCCACGAAACCGCCGTCACCACGCGCGATTACCTTGCCGATGCAGTGTTCCTGGTCGGGCTGGAAGGCAAAGACCGCGCCCTGCTCGAACGCGCGCACGCCGCTTTGCAAAACCCGGCCTGGCCGCTGGCGCTGGGGCGTAAATCCTATGTGCCGTCCGAACCCGTCTGGCTGGAGGATGGGGTCAAGGACACAACCTTGCTGGAGACGCTCGCGGCTCAGCCCTGGCTAGTAGCGCCCGGTCGTCTTGAGGTCGCCCCCGAACGCCTGCTGGTGTCGCTGGAGTCTTCCGATGGCAGCGGCGCACTGCGCATGGATCAACCTTTGTCCTCGTTCGCCGAGCGGCGTTTTGGAGCGCGTTTCGTGCGTTCCGAACGGATCGACCTATTACGGGGAGCGCCGCATGTACCTGCATAGGATTCACCTCAACCCACGCTGCAAGGAAGCGCGCCGCGATCTCGCCGATCCTTACCAGATGCACGCCACGCTATGCCGCGCGTTCTTCCCGCACGACATGCCGTGCCCTTCGGGTGGCGCATTGTTATGGCGATTGGAACCTGAGACCGATGAACACGGTCGGCCCCGTTTGTTGATCCAGTCGTCCGCGAGTCCGGATTGGACGCGCGTCGCCCCATCCGATTGGCTCGATCGAGCCGAACCTGGTATCGATCTAGAGCAGAGGTTAGCACTCGACCGGCTGTCTGTTGGGCATATATTCCGCTTTCGACTGCGTGCCAATCCGTGCAAGGCGGTGCAGAGAAGACGCACAGGCCTGGTCCACCCCGACGCTCAGCTTGCTTGGCTCGCGCGCAAGGGCGAGCAACATGGTTTTGTACTGCCGCCGCAGGACTCCCAAGACTATTTTGATTGCCTAAGCGGCTCGCCGCGATATGCTCGCCCTGATGTCCGCGTATCTCAGACCGGTATTCTGAGTGGGAAGCAGCACAATGGTAATACCATCAGCGTCTACTCGGTTCTGTTTGAAGGGCGACTCGCCGTTAGTGATGCCGCGAAGTTTAAAGCAGCTCTGAAAATGGGCATCGGTCACGGCAAAGTCATGGGGCTTGGCCTGTTGTCGATTGCTCCTGCTATTTGATGATGGCTCATCGTATCTGGAGACATGGTGAGTAACGATCACGACCTATGCGGGTCCGCGTGGCGCCTAGCGGTGCGCGCCATCAGAGCGGACTGATGCTTCCCGCACTCAAGCCGATCCCGATCAAAGAGCGCCTGTCGGTGCTTTATGTCGAGAAGGGGAATCTCGATGTGCTGGACGGGGCGTTCGTCGTCGTCGACAAGAACGGCGTGCGAACCCACATTCCGATCGGCGGTGTCGTCTGTCTGATGCTGGAGGTGGGTACGCGCATTTCACACGCGGCGGTGCGCCTTGCTGCGCAGGTCGGAACGCTGCTGGTCTGGATTGGCGAAGGCGGCGTGCGTTTGTACTCGGCGGGCCAGCCGGGTGGTGCGCGCGCAGACCGGCTGCTGTATCAGGCGGCCTTGGCGCTGGATGACGACGCGCGCCTGAACGTCGTCCGCGAGATGTATCGACGGCGGTTTGGTGAAGATGCCCCGGCGCGGCGTAGCATCGATCAGCTTCGCGGCATCGAAGGCGCGCGCGTTCGGCAGATGTATAAGCTGCTTGCGCGCCAATTCGGCGTCCAATGGAAGCAGCGCAATTATGATGTCGAGGCCTGGGACGCTGGAGATCTACCTAATCGCTGCTTGTCTGCCGCGACGTCGTGCCTCTACGGCGTGACCGAGGCTGCCGTGCTCGCCGCTGGGTATGCCCCTGCCATCGGCTTTATTCACACGGGCAAGCCGCTGTCGTTTGTTTACGATATCGCCGACCTCTACAAGTTCGAGACGGTGGTTCCGCTGGCTTTCGGCGTTGCGGCGAGGGACATCCGCGAGCCAGAGCGGGAAGTGCGTCTCCAGTGCCGCGATGTCTTTCGGCGGACCCATCTGCTCGAACGCATCATTCCCGACATAGAGGCCATTTTTGCAGTCGGTGGCAGGGAGCCACCAAAACCTTGTGATGAGCAAGTCGGCCCCGCGATTCCCAACCCTGAGGTCATTGGCGATCCGGGTCACCGGGTGGCGGGATAGGCAATGATCATCGTCGTTCTGGAGAACGCACCGCCGCGACTGCGCGGCCGCATGGCAGTGTGGTTGCTTGAGATCCGAGCTGGTGTATATGTAGGCGAGTACAACCGTAAGATACGCGAGTACCTCTGGAGCCAAGTTATCGAAGGAATAGAGGATGGAAACGCGGTCATCGTTTGGCGAGATTCTGGCAAAGAGGCGGGATTCGAATTTGAGACAGTCGGACGAAATCGGCGTGTGCCAGTTGATTTCGATGGCGTGAAACTCGTCGAGTTTCTGGCCGAAGCTGCGACACCCTTCGGTCCGTAGAGCCGCTCTTTTACAAAAAGCACGAGCCGCCGAAGCAAGCGTTGGCGTGAGCGCACTTCGGCGGTAGATTTGCAGAGCTTACACGTGCCTTTCAGGATCAGGCATCTACGTCAAGAGTGTTCCCCGCGCACGCGGGGATGAACCGCCTCCACGCGCTAGGATGATTGCTAATAAGACGTGTTCCCCGCGCACGCGGGGATGAACCGGTCGAGGTGGCCGGCTTGCCGCTGACGCTGCGGTGTTCCCCGCGCACGCGGGGATGAACCGCCGGTGAGGGCACAGTCCGGAGGGCAGGGGGGGTGTTCCCCGCGCACGCGGGGATGAACCGGCTTTGGAATAGTCCGGTTCATAAAAGCCGGCGTGTTCCCCGCGCACGCGGGGATGAACCGAGGGAGAATGCCGTTGCCGTGCCCGGCATCGAGTGTTCCCCGCGCACGCGGGGATGAACCGCCCGCTGCGAGCACGTCGTTGTGTGCAACCGCGTGTTCCCCGCGCACGCGGGGATGAACCGCAGGAGCGCGATGCGGCCACCGCCCTCGCGGCGTGTTCCCCGCGCACGCGGGGATGAACCGTCTTGGAGCGGACGAGAAACCAAGACACGTTAGTGTTCCCCGCGCACGCGGGGATGAACCGGTGTAGCTGGCGGTCAGCGCCTGCACGCTCTTGTGTTCCCCGCGCACGCGGGGATGAACCGGCCCGCAATGCGGGGCAGCTGCCCCTGTTCGCGTGTTCCCCGCGCACGCGGGGATGAACCGACCTTCTGCCCGCTACCTGCGTCGGTGAACTCGTGTTCCCCGCGCACGCGGGGATGAACCTCCGCAGGTGATGCCGGCGGACATGCAGATGATGTGTTCCCCGCGCACGCGGGGATGAACCGGATGGGGCGCTGCGCAAGAAGCTGACCGTCACGTGTTCCCCGCGCACGCGGGGATGAACCGGCAGAGGCCACGACGAGATTCAGCATGAGTGCGTGTTCCCCGCGCACGCGGGGATGAACCGTCGTGCGCGCCGTGCTGCGCTCTGCCGTTCGCGTGTTCCCCGCGCACGCGGGGATGAACCGCCCGACCGCGTCGGTTTCGGCTTCAGCAAGTAGTGTTCCCCGCGCACGCGGGGATGAACCGTTGTCACGAACATCAATGACCATTGGTATCTCGTGTTCCCCGCGCACGCGGGGATGAACCGGCTGGCAGCTACATCCTCGGCCCAGGCTCCTTGTGTTCCCCGCGCACGCGGGGATGAACCGGTGTTTGCAGCGGGAGTTACTGTGTATCAAATGTGTTCCCCGCGCACGCGGGGATGAACCGTAGCGCCTCCACGTATTCAACTGTCGGGAGACGTGTTCCCCGCGCACGCGGGGATGAACCGTCCGCCGCTCGCCGTAGCGACGCAGGGGTTTTGTGTTCCCCGCGCACGCGGGGATGAACCGGGCAGACGGATCCGACCCGGTGATGACATAAGGTGTTCCCCGCGCACGCGGGGATGAACCCTGCTGCAGCCCGCTGGCCATGTCGGTCAACTCGTGTTCCCCGCGCACGCGGGGATGAACCGACCTCGACCAGCAGATCGCAGCGTTGTTCAACGTGTTCCCCGCGCACGCGGGGATGAACCGCCAACGAGGTTCGCGGACTGACAGTGCGGGCAGTGTTCCCCGCGCACGCGGGGATGAACCGACTCCGCACTGACGCTTGATCGTTGGCTCCGCGTGTTCCCCGCGCACGCGGGGATGAACCAGAGAAGCCCGCGCCAGACGACGCGGGCCATGAAGTGTTCCCCGCGCACGCGGGGATGAACCAGTTATGAGTGCGTGATTGCGATATGGATATACGTGTTCCCCGCGCACGCGGGGATGAACCGTCGTGGAATTGCAGCGTGCCATCGCCGACAACGTGTTCCCCGCGCACGCGGGGATGAACCTCCAGTTAGGGCGATAGGGTTGTTACGCCAAGCCGTGTTCCCCGCGCACGCGGGGATGAACCGCCAAGCGTCTGCTGGCCAGCGAGGACGAGCGCGTGTTCCCCGCGCACGCGGGGATGAACCGGCACCGGGGGCTACAAGGCCCTGCAGGCCGCAGTGTTCCCCGCGCACGCGGGGATGAACCGTCGATGACATCACACGTGGCAGCGCAATCACCGTGTTCCCCGCGCACGCGGGGATGAACCGGTCACCTTCAGCGCGGACCATCGGCGCCTTCTGTGTTCCCCGCGCACGCGGGGATGAACCGGCGCGGCGCTCGTCCTGGGCGCGCTGGGCCTCGTGTTCCCCGCGCACGCGGGGATGAACCGGACAGCGACTTGCTTTGAAGGAGGGATCGACAGTGTTCCCCGCGCACGCGGGGATGAACCGCGCGCCCCGATCTTACATTCAGGCTCGAAGGAGTGTTCCCCGCGCACGCGGGGATGAACCGCGACACGGCGTCACCTCCGGGGGGACGGGTTAGTGTTCCCCGCGCACGCGGGGATGAACCGTGAATGTTTGGGGTCTTCGTGAAATCGTGTGGGTACTTTTGCGCACTTTCACAGCTCCGGCAGCATGCAGGTGAGCACCTTCAAGCGCAGGTATTCCTCATCTCGCAGGCCGTAGGCGCGGCGCTGGATGACGCGGATCTTGTTGTTGAGTCCTTCGACGAAGCCGAGCGAGACCTTGTTCTCGGGTCTGCAGTAGGCA